>CAZQIC010000175.1:0-7136 GCA_964593555.1 uncultured Bacteroidia bacterium
ACCACCCAGGCAATAGGATTTTGGATTTTAAAATTTTCGATTTAAGATTTAAACCGACACTAAAACCAAAGAACTTATTCTAAAAAAAGTCCCTCTCTTTTGGAGAGGGATTTTGAGCGAAAGACCGGTCTCGAACCGGCGACCTTAACCTTGGCAAGGTTACGCTCTACCAACTGAGCTACTTTCGCTTTTATCATCCTTAGCTTTTAGCGTCGGATGGTTATTCCCTACTTTTTCAAATAGGGCTACGAAATTACGTTTTTTTTGCAAAAACACAAAATTATGGAAAAAGGCCTTTTAGACCTACTTTTGCTTATGAAAAAAATCGTAATTATATCATCCAGTATACGTATTGGCCGCAATAGCAGCCGAGTCGCCTCTTTTTTAAAAAAATTTATTGATGAAAGTAATCTTGCTAATGCAGAAATAGCAGACCTCGATGAATATAAATTCCCCCTATTTGACGAACGTCTTCGATTTCAAAAAAACCCAGATAATAAGGTTGTTGAATTTGCTAATAGAATAAAATCTGCCGATGCTGTAGTTATTGTTACGCCCGAATACAACGGAGGCTACCCGGCAAGTTTAAAAAATGTTATTGACTTATTGGGCGAAGAATGGAAAAAGAAACCGATTGGTATTTCGACTGTTTCAACAGGAGCCTTTGGCGGTTCACAAGTTATTACTTCATTACAGTTTAGTCTTTGGAAGATTGGGGCCTGGGTAATTCCTGTATATTTTCCTGTTCCAAATGTTGATAAGGCCTTTGATGAAAATGGTGATCCAACTGACAAAGAAGCCATTAATAAGAGGGCAACCACATTTTTAAATGAACTGCTATGGTATGCGGAAGCTAAACACCGGATGTCAAAACAGTAACTGCGTCACGACTTACACTGTTACCTGAAAATATCGAATTTTCAACCTTGAAATAATCATGTTCACCGAAAAAAAGAACAGTGTTCTAAATTTTTAAATATTTTCGTGAATATGAGCGTGACAAAAAAAATTTCTATATATATTCTCTTTCTACTGTCTGTTGTAGCGGCCTGCCGCAAAGATGGAGGTGCAAAGGAACGTAAAGTTGAGCCCAAAGATTTTTTATCAGGCAAGGACTACGAAGAATTGATCGTTGAAATACAATACATGAATGGCCAGCAACCGGAAGATGCAACTGTAAATAATTTAAAAACTTTTTTATCGGGACGGTTAAATAAACCCGGAGGAATATCGATCACCCAAAGTTCTATCGCTACACCCAGTAAAGGATTTTATTCGATAACCGATATCGAAAATATGGAAAAGGATAATCGTACCAAATACGCCAAAGGAAAAAAACTCACCGCCTATATACTTTTTCTCGATGGAGATTATAGTGAAAACAGCGGCAGCTCTAAGGTACTTGGTGTTGCTTACGGAAATACATCAATGGCTATATTCGGAAAAACAATCAAAGATTATTCCGGCGGAATAGGACAACCATCAACGAATGTGGCTATGTCTACAGTAATCTTACATGAGATTGGGCATGTGATCGGACTGGTTGACAACGGAACTGCCATGCAAAGTAATCATATTGATGCGGGCAATGGGCACCATTGTAACAATGATGATTGTTTAAGGTATTACGCGGTTGAAACGTCAGACTTTATTGCCAATTTACTCGGAGGCAATGTCCCTTCCTTAGACGCAAACTGTATTAAAGATCTTCAATCAAATGGAGGGAAATAAACTATTTAAAAGACACAAAGTGAAGAAATCTTACATATAATTATTTCTCTGCAATTCTCTTACATTTGCTCCGAAAAATTGGCAAATGCGCTTACAATCCTTTTTTATCTTTTTTCTTCTCAGTACCGGAACATGTTTTTCTCAAAACGAGTATTCATCACAGGGCGCAAGAGTTACCGGAATGGGCAAAGCAGGTGTTTGTTCAAAAGACACCTGGAGTGCCTTTAATAACCAAGCAGGCCTTGCACATCAGAAAACAATTTCAGCAGGAATATATTACGAAAACAGGTTTCTGCTAAAAGAACTTAGCACAAAAGCTTTTTGTGTCACGTTACCGATTAAGAAGTCAACATTGGCAATTTCTGCTAATTCTTTTGGATACTCTCTTTTCTCTAAAAATAAATTTGGAATTGCTTTTGCTAAAATGCTTGGGGAAACTTTTTCTGTTGGCATCCAGGCAGATTATTTTACAACTTATGTTGGTGAAAACTATGGCAAGTCACGCAATATAAGCGCAGAAATAGGAATGCTTTATCAGCCTGTTAAAAACCTGGATATAGCTTTTCACATTTTCAATCCGACCCGGGCAAAACTATCCCATTATAATGACGAAAGAATAAATACCAATTTAAAATTAGGCGCTGCATATAAATTTTCAGATAAATTATTGATAGTAGCGGAAACCGAGAAAGAAATTTCCGGCAAAATGGAATTTAAAAGTGGGCTGGAATACCTGCCGGTCAAAGAATTCGCGATAAGAGTTGGAATGCACACTAAACCATCTATTCTTTCCTTTGGTTTCGGGCTATACCTGAACAAATTAAAAATTGACATTGCCTCCACCCTTCACCCACAGTTGGGAATATCGAGCCACGCAGGAATATCTTATGGATTCGGCAATTAAAATATTTTGCATTTTTTCTCTCTTGCTTTTCGGCAATTCCATTCAAGGGCAAGATACTATTACAAGCCCCGCAACAGAACAACTTATAGAAAATATTGCAGAACAATATAACAGCGAAGACAATGACCTTTCTAACCTTATGAATGAGCTGAGTTTTTTAAAATCCCATCCGATCAACCTCAACAAAACAAATTTTGAAGAATTGTCTTCCTTGTCATTCTTAAATGAACTGCAGGTAGCAAATTTGTTAGATCATATTAAAAGAAACGGACCACTTATTTCATTATATGAATTGCAATCTGTTGACGGTTTTGATATTAATCTTATCAATTCCATTTTACCCTATGTGGCGATAAGTAATAACGAAACACAAATCACTTCGTTCAAAAAAACTCTAAAACAGGGAAATCATAAACTTTTATTAAGGAACTCACAAATACCTGAATTACAAAAAGGATATGACAAAACAATTCCTACCCATTACCTTGGTTCTTCCAACAAAATTTACACTCGTTACCAATATGCTTATTCAAAAAAACTGAGCATAGGTATTACTGCGGAAAAAGATCCGGGGGAAGAATTTTTCAAGGGTTCACAAAAAAACGGATTCGATTTTTATTCCGCTCACTTCTTTTACCAACCTGATAAATTGGTCAAGAGTTTTATTGTTGGTGATTATCTCCTGAACTTTGGTCAAGGCTTAGCGTTGTGGCAAGGCTTCGCTTTCTCAAAAAGTAGCGACGTGATCTCCATTAAAAAGATTGAGACCGGCATACGTCCATATCTTTCAAGTGATGAAAATAGATTTATGCGTGGAGCAGCTGTAACTACAAAATTTAAAAAAGTTGAACTCACCGGATTTATCTCTGCAAATTCTATTGATGCAAACACTATTGACTCTGTTTCCGCATCTTCACTACAGGAAACCGGATTACATGGCACACTGAATGAGATAGCAGATAGACACGCGATAAAAAGATCTATGGCAGGAGGTAATCTGTGTTACAAAACAGACAAAATTAAATTCGGCCTCACTTCTGTTCATACTTCTCTTAGCACAAAAATCCAACCTAACTCACAACCGTATAACAAGTTCAATTTTTCCGGAGACAACGTGAATAATACAAGTATCGATTATTCCTATCGTTTAAAAAATATAGTGTTCTTTGGAGAAGGAGCTTTAAGTTCATATAAAAATTCAATGGGCGATCCCGGATTCGCATACCTAAATGGAATTATTGCATCTCTCGATCAAAAAATTTCATTCTCCATATTGCAAAGGAATTACACCCGCGATTATTTTTCTTTTTTCTCGAATGGATTCTCAGAGGGCAGTAGTACATCCAATGAAAAGGGTATTTATTTGGGAATGAATGTTAGAATTTCCAAAACAGTTATTCTAAACTGCTATTACGATAAATATATATTTCCTTGGCTAAAATTCCAGAGGAGTGCACCCTCAAACGGAGATGACCATTTAATTCAACTTGATTATACTCCGTCAAAAAAAACAAGCATTTATTTGCGATATAAAAACGAATCCGACCTTAAAGACGCTGCACAGGAAAATTACCTTGTAAAGACAAGCAAACAGAATCTAAGACTAAACTGTTCTTATAAGATATCCAAAACTGTTTCAATAAGATCAAGAATAGAACTTGTTCAATACAAAAACGAAAGTGGAACTACAGAAAACGGTAATGTGATCATACAAGATCTTATTTTTACCAAAAAGAAAACTGCATTTTATCTACGCTATGCAATGTTTGATACACCTTCATATGACAGCAGAATATATTCCTATGAAAACGATATTTCAGGAGTATGGTCCAGCCCTGCTTACTATTACAAAGGCTCGAGGTTTTATACTCTACTTAAAATAAAAGCAGGAAAACACATCAACTGCTGGTTAAGGTACTCGCAAAGTTTTTATACCAACAAAAGTGTGATCAGTCCCGGGACATTAAATGAAATAAACGGAAACTCAAGGTCAGAAATAAAAGCACAGTTCGATCTAAGTTTTTAAGGTATTTGTAATACGTATTTCCGTCTCATCTTTTATCAATACAAAAAAGGGGAGGTTTTCACCTTCCCCTTTTAAATCATAAATGTTAAATGTTTTTATAAAATCACTATAATCTGGTCACCCTTTTTACAACTTGATTAGTAGTAGTGTTAAACCTGATCATATATATTCCAGAAGGAATAGTAGAAAAATCAAGGGTTTTAGTTGTTACTACTCCTGTAGCTGCTAATCTCTCTGAATAAATGATGTTACCAGTAATATCCATTAGTTCAACCAGAACAGGCTGAGCAGTATTTATAGAATATGTAAGCTGATCTTTCACAGGATTAGGATAAACACCTGAAACAGACAACTCACTTTCTTCAATTCCAACATGAGCCGATGTATCAACCACTGCAAACGGGCTTAAAGATGTTATACCAGTACGTGTAATCTGGTAAGTACCACCACCTGTTAATGTTGCATTAGCAGCTGTACTCATATCCCATGCACCAGATGTATAGTGGCTGATGTATGATTTCGTTCTGTCAAAACCATTTACTTCTGCTGCTGCTACCCATTCCATTTTAAGGTTAACGCTTGTAGCTGAAGTAAGCGTTCTCGAGATATTCCAAGTACGGTTAACAACACTTTCTGTATTGGCGGAGTTAAAGCCGCTTGCCCCCATGGACCATACACCATTTTTAATGTTTACAGAAAATTTATCTGAAACACCACTGCTTTGCTGTATGCTTACAGGCGAATAATTAATGTTGTTACCAACTGGGAATTCAACATAAGGAGAAGAAACCGCCACTGTTCTTACTAATGAACCAGTTCCGTTGATTCTGATGTAGTTGTTTACATCATTACCAGTGATTGATCCAGTTGAGTTGATAGTTAAGTTGTTATTATTTAATGTTAGGCCTCCACTTATTAAGCTTAGATTTTCCAACGTTAAAGAACTTCCTACTACTACGAAACTTCCATCAGTTACATTAACAGTCAATGTATTTAATTCATCATGCCCGTTATAAAACTTAAGTGTATCACTTAGTTGTGTAGCAGACGATACCGTAAGATCAGATTGAGCATCGCCTCTTATTGAACCGTCAACACCTGCAGAATAGCCACCTTGAATATCAAGATCATATCCCGATAAGTCTAACCCTCCTGAATTAATGTTTAGCGTTCCTGCTACATCAAGATCAGTATATAGATTAAGAGAATCAGAAGCGGCATCTAAATCTATCATAACACTATTTAATCCAGCTCCTGATGATTCAATATCCATTGTTTTTGAAGTTCCGTAATAAGAAACATCATAGCTTGCTGATCCATCAAATGCACTTCCGCTTCCAATAACCAAAGAACCTGAGTCACGCTCTATTTCTGATGTCGCCACGGCAGTTAACGTAGAGCTATTTACAACTGTTACAGTTCCTTTGGTAAGTAATAATTTTCCCCCAATGTTTAAATCGCCTCCTACATTAACATTTCCTCCTGAAGTAATGTTCACTTCAAATTGGTCAACCGTATTAGCGCCAGTTGCAAAGTTGATAGAGTTAGTTAAACTGTTAGTGGAATTAACAACTATTGAAGATGTAGCTGATCCGTTAAATGCAACGCCGCTGTTTGAAATATAATCACCTTTCAATGTAAGTGTGTATCCATTAAGGACTACATTCCCTATTTGATGATAAAATATTCCATTGGAAGTTACATCTGTCATTAAAGTTAACATCTGAGTGTTATTATTCATCTGTACATATATGTTAGATAATCCTGTTCCGTTTAGTTCAACACCGCTGCTTTTTGATGCACCTATGTAAATAACGTTATAAGAATTACTTGAACTTAATATACCCCCACTCGTTACAATAGAGCCATTATCAATTTTTATGTTCGATGAACTAGCCAGTGTAAGATTAGCTCCTGTTCCAATTGTGACGCTACCACTTTGTAAAAAAAGTGTATCATTTATTTGCACGTTGGAAGCAAGTGATAAGCTCAAACTTGAATTGTCCATTGTATTCACGTCTAGTGAACCTGTAAAAGTCATAGTACCCAATGTGCCGAAAGAAAGATATTCCAGTGTCATTGAGCCATTGCCTGTAAGAGCGCCTGAAGTAATTTCCAGGGAATCAGTAGTTGCAGAAACAAGAGAGCCAGACACATCTAATGATGCTAACACACCATTTAAAGTAACATGTTCATCTAATATAACATTTACACTACCAGGAATAATAATATTATCAAGTGTAATATTATTTCCTGGAGCAACGCCGCCCGACCATGTAGCTGAACTTGACCAGTTACCCGATACCGTAGCGGTATAAGTAGCGGCATTCGCAACCGTTGCAACAACTGACATTGCTGCAAAAAAACAAATAGTTTTAAAGTGTGTAATTATTTTTTTCATAAAAGCTAGGTTTTAGTTATGCCTTTATAAGTCAAAATTATGCCAGCAATAAATAATCAAGATTTATATTAAGG
>CAZQIC010000176.1:0-5368 GCA_964593555.1 uncultured Bacteroidia bacterium
TCCGCATGAGCATTTGTGGTAAAAAATCGCCACCTTCGCCAAGCGCCAAAACGTTATAAACAAGGCGTTTTAAAGACAATTAAGACCCGTATATTTGCAACGGACGACCATGGAAAAAATATTAACGTACACCGACACTCAAGCCGACCAGAAATTTTGTTTTTTTGCCACCGCGCATTTTAAACAAGACAAATCCTGCAAGACAACGCCACCGCTCAATTTTTTGTCACGGTTTTTGTCCCACGCTTCGTTTAGCACATTTGCAAGTCGTACGTTTTTGTTTGTAGAAAAAAATACAAACAAAAGCCGTACGTCCTTCGGGAAACTTGCAAAAGAGCTAAACCTTTCCCGCAAAACAAAAACACGTGCCAAAAAATTTGCCCTCCCCACACATACTTTGGTTTCGTGCTTGCTGACAGTTCTGTTCTCCGTAGATAGTTTTGCACAAATCAAAAAAGCAGAGCAGCCTAAGTTTGAAACTACTCAGCAGACAAATACTGGTTATTATTTCAACAGCGTTATTGATAATCCTACACAGCCGACAAATTCTTCTGCTAATTCAATACCAATAGGAGCAACGGCAGACGATATAATAAAGCAATCATATCGACAAGTGCAAGGGCCAGTTTACACGCCCGGTATGACAACACAGCAAAGACAACAAGCCAACAACGCATATATTCAACAACAGATGGCGAATGAGCCTGCTTATAATCCGCCAAATGTTAAAAATAATTTTACCAATAAATCCGCACAACAGTTAAAAGAAGTTCAAGACGACCTAAATGAAATACATACTGACATTAGCAGTAGAAAATTTAATTCTACTTATTTCAAATCACCCGAATTTGCTGATAAAACAAAGCATTATTACGATGCTTTAAATTATCTTAATAACATGGCATCAGGAAAAACACCTATGTCATTAAAAGACGCTTATTATAAAATGGAATCCGCTTATGGAAATACCTATCTCACAAAAAAAGAGTTTAACCAAATATTAAAAGAATCGGGAGAGTTCATAAGAACGTGGATGAAACAAAACGGACTGGATTACAATAATCAGGAATCAAAACATCTTGCAGTTCAGAAATTTTTGAGCGAAACATTAACGATTTCAATACCGAATCCCGATTCAAAAAATCCTCCTGCAAAAAAGACACATTCCCCATTTCAATATGACTATGAAGATTTTAAAGGAGAAAACGATCACAGAAATTATTTTGTAACCAAATCACTTGCAACAGGAACAGGGCAATGTAACAGTATGCCTACGGATTATATTCTACTTTGCGAACAAATTGGTGCAAAAGCATATTTGTCTTTAGCTCCCTTGCATTCCCTTGTAATGTATCCTGACAATAACGGAACTATTCACAATTATGAACCGACAACCAACTGGAGCATGAATAATCAGGAATATGCCGAGATTATGGGAATAACACCACAAGCACAGAACAGCGGAATATATCTCGATACTCTTGGAAATAAGGCTATTGTTGCTGATTGTATGTTGCAATTAGCTTTCGGCTATTTGCGTAAATATGGAATCGGGGACGAAAATTTTTTAACAGATTGCATTAATTATTCCATTGATAATATCGGAAAACAAAAACTAATTCATGCGTATTTTCTGCTCAGTGATTATTATGCAATCAAACTTGACAATTTATTAACTCAAAAAGGAATAAAGGATTTAAACGAAATTGATAAAATTCCCGAAGCTAAATTCCTGCATGATAAATACATTGAAACAGAAGCCATTATCCAAAAGCTTGGGTATCAGGAGATGCCACCTGCTTTATATGAAGAACTAATGGATAAAATGGATAAAAAGGGAAGGATTCAAAAGGATAAAAATATTAACACCAAAGAAAAACGTAGCTTATTTGTAAAATCATTTTAAACAATTCAATATATTTACACCATGAAAAAAACACTTGCCCTATCACTCGTTCTCGCCCTGCAAATTGCAAGCGTGAATTTCTTGTTTGCTGGCGCAAACAACGATACAACCAAAATAAAACCCACTGACTTTCAAAAGTCCTGTTTCTATTCCGCTAAACAGGAAATTGAAGATATGCTTTCAGGAAAAACACCTCTGAATTATGAAAGGGCGGTATTTGTTACCGAGAATGCTTTTTATGACAATGAAGTATATTTTGAAAACTACCAATATATACTTGATAAATACACGACTATTATAAAACAACTTTATGCTTCTGAATACAATGAAAAATCTCAAAACTTAAAACCTACCTTATTAGAAACAGAAGATATAAAAAGAAAGAAATATGCTAATGCGGTAGCGAATTGGGCAATATACCGTTACATTGCTGATACAACAAAAATTATTAACAATAATTCCATTTCAATATACTTACCATTCAAATACAGTAACAAAGATCCTTTTGCTACAAATAATTGGTCTAATTCTCAAATATTCAGTTTAATCAACCCCTACTCACGTAGTGGAAATTGCTATGCCTTAGCATCATTATTTAAGATTTTATCTTTGCGGTTAAACTCTGATGCAAATATTTGTACAGCTCCTAATCATGTTTTTATTCAGCATAAAGACAACAACGGAATCCAATACAATGTTGAACTTGCAAGTAATGCATTTCCTGGAACTGGTTCTCTGCAAACAATCACATATACAACTAATGAAGCAATAAGAAGCGGAATTGCCCTACGTACTCTTGATTTAAAACAATCCGTTGCTATTTGCCTTGTTTACCTTGCTAAAAGCTACGAGAATAAATTCAACATAAAAGATGATGCATTTTTATTAAGCTGCGCAAACTTGGCGATAAAAAATGATTCCCTTAATCTGAATGCAATGCTTTTGAAGGCAGAAGTTTTGGAAGAACGAATTATAAAGAAAAGCAAAACCATTGCTCAGTTGCAAACGGACAAAGAATTTCTACAGTATCAAAAATTTATTGCGAAGCTATATCAACTCGGTTACCGTGAAATGCCTCTCGAAATGAAAAATATTCTTGTCTCTACAATTCGCAAAGACACAGTTCCATTAATCATTAAAGACCATACACCACAACCCTTCGCAAGCATCGGGGTAAAAACTACTCGTTATGCAACGCTTTCAAACGGATTATTTGAAGAAGTCCACGAAACAAAACCCATTGAAAAATTTAATCGAACAGTTTTTGACACAAAAACAAAAAAGGTGAAAACATTTGAAAACCCCGATGCGCTATACAATAATTATAATTTCGACCCTGTTGTTTTTGCCCTAAGTGTTGACCCCCTTGCTGCAAAATATCCCTCTTTGTCTCCTTATGCATTTTGTGCGAACAACCCAATAATATATGTTGATAAAGATGGAAGAGAAATAGAAGGAGTAATTGTAAAGGATGGTAAATATACTTATACGGATGCTGCTCTCAAAAATGGTACTGATAAATATATTCAAGCAAGAACACAAACTGCAACAGGAATTGAAAAAATCGGAGCATTAATTTCTTCAAAAGAAACATACAGAATTTCCGTTACAGATAAAGTAATTCTCATGCCAACAGCAGATGGAAGATATGGAATTGCGGGAGGCGGAGCAGATGCGAGTACAAATTCATTGATTGTCGGTTTAAATGAAGCAAGATTTGCAACTGTAAGTGATGTACAATTACAAAATGCCGTAACAGTAGATGCAAAAGGCAACTTGGTTCCACTATCAATTTCACGCGATAATTTAGATAATCCATTGGTTGATCCTAATAATGATTATACAAAAACATATCAAAAAGCATATGAAGAATCCGGTGCTGCAGCGTTCGACAATAATGCTGCGAATACTCCTAAAACAACTGCTGAAAAAATAAATGCTTTTGGCGCACATGAAGAAACACATTTAACTAAAAAGAATATTAAAATGCAAGAGGCAGGAAATGTTTATGGTTCTGAAAAAGCTGCATTCAAAGAAGAAATAAAAGAAAGAAAAGAATATCAAGAAACTGTTCCAAAATAATAATAATAATAATGAAAACAAACATGACTATAAAAGCAATAATATTATTAGCAATCATCGGATTGCATTCCTGTGCATCTTCTGGACAAAATTCTATTGATAAAGCAAAAATAAAAAACGACTTTTTAGCAGATTCGCTTGGTTGTTTAGGAATAAGACTAAGCTATATTGATGCATCGAAAAAATATATTGATTCCGAAACAAAAAAACAAAAAAATAAAATATTAATTGGAGAGATAAATTTTATAGGTCAAACAAGAGATAGTATTATTAGTTTTATTGGTAAGCCAAACAAATCTAATGTTCGAAGTGAACATATAAAACAGGGCAATCAGTCATTATTTTTTGAGATAGAAAATTTATGGTATGACTTATCATGCGATAAAAAGAAGAAAACATTAACAATTCAAATTCTTAATGAGAAAATTGAAGCCATCAAAATTACTGAAAAGTAATTTAGTGTTTACAAAGATGGTTTCGCATTTTTATTTTCAGGCATCCCAGCAGGTTTAATCGTATCCTTATCATTCACAAATTTATACGGGCTATCCCGCATGTATTTGAAAGCAGTATCTATTTCCCTCGGACAGTAACAAAGGCTTGGGTTGTATAACCTCATTCCATAATCATGTAAATTCTTTGTTTCCAAAGAATCAGTTTGGACAGCCTTTTTCTGCTGTGGTTCTTGAGCAAAAGAAAATGCTACAGTAAGAACAAATATGGAAGTGGCAATAAATTTCATTCCGCTGATAATTTTGGCTAAGTTACAAAAGAAAAGTAAAGCCTCCCCTCGTAATTATTTTTGTCATGGTTTTTGTAAACTCCCCATTTTAGCACATTTGCCCACTTGCTGACTTTTTTATTTTTAACGGATAGCTAAGCGGGCAAAAGAGCTAAAGCCAACGCACAAACAAAAACACATGCCAAAAAATAATTACCCTCACGCAAAAAGAAAATAAAAGCCCTCCCTAAAAAAACAAAATTTGGCAACCACACTTCCCGACAGCAGGCAGTTCGACAAAATCACAACGACAGTAAGACTATATCGCCAGACCATTCACCGACAAAAAGAAAAAAGGACTTCCGCTCCGACCATGAACATCCTGCACAAAAACGCCCAGTTTATAACAGCGGGCTTGCGGAAATTGCGGGTTCAGTGGTATATTAAAGTTTCTGCTTTCTATTACCTTTGTAGTAGCTTGACAGATTGTGCATTTTAATCCGCAACTTCGCAAGCCCGCAAACCGTTACCGGTCATGCTAAAAGACGACAGTGCAACAATAAAACGACAAAGTAAATGAACAGACAAGCCAACGCTTCAGCAAAATCAAAAGAGCTGCAACCCATCTCGCAAGCCGACACAGTTGCAGCACATTATAT
>CAZQIC010000176.1:5378-7107 GCA_964593555.1 uncultured Bacteroidia bacterium
CGCACTTGGCAACAGCAGACATTGACTTTCTTAAAAACAATCCTGTTTACATTTTTATTTGTTTCAACAACTTACACAACTTTTGCTCAGACAAATTCCCGACATGTAAAAGTCAGCGGCTACCAACGAAAGGACGGAACTTATGTTCAACCGTATTTTAGGACTGCCCCAAACTCAACGAACCGAGACAACTTTTCTACAAAGGGAAATACAAATCCATACACTGGAAAACCAGGATGGATAGAGCCTGACAGCAAATACAACACTTTTTATTACAGCACTTACACATACCCAACAAATAAGACACAAAGCGACTACACAACAACATCAACAACCACATTACCTATACAATATAAAAACAGGACTTATGTAGAAGATGAATACGGAGGCTATTCTTGCTATTTGACGGTAAAAGATGAACGAACTTTTAATATCTACGACATGAAAGACGAACTCATCTTATACCTTGTAATCAATCATCGTGGCGACTGGCGTATTTTTGACAGTAATTGGATTTATATTAAAACCATATTTGTAGAGACTGAAAAATGAGAATAGCAATAATCATCATATTAACTTTTTGTTTTAGCAAGCTAACGCTTGCCCAAACCAATTATGAAAGCCCGTTGGGCTTTACACTAAGTTTTGATAAAACTTGGAAACGCTTACCAAAAGAAGTTTTGCAGCAAAGAATGAAAGATGTTAAAGATTTTTTGGAGTATAGAAAGGATATTCAGTTTGACGCTTGCTATCAGAAAATCGGAAACGCAGATATGGATTACCCATACATACTTTTCAAAAATGTATATGCAACAACAACAAATGAGGATGAAATAAAAAAGGTGCAAGAATACTTCACCAATAAACCACAGTTTGAAAAAGTAATTGAAAACTTAGTAAATGGAAAATTTGGAGTAGAACTTAAGGTTGGGAAAAACTACTATGATGCAAAGAATAAAATTTTAATCTTCACTTATGACATGGGCATAAGTATAAAAGGCAATTTAGTTGGAATGTTTGCTTTTTATTTCGGCAAAAATGCAAGTTTGATTACATACTGTTATTCATATAAAGATGAATTTAAGTATGACCAGAAAGAGTTTTTAGATGTTATTTATTCAATTAAGGACAAGGGAATGGTTAACACAATGGGTAATTATGTTTCCAAACATGACCTTGCAGTTAAATATTACAATGACGGTAAAATGCAGTCAGAAGCGGGAAACAGAGCAGAAGCGATTAGTTTATACACTAAAGCCATTGAGAATTATCCTGTTGAAGATAACTACATGAAATCTGAGGCATATTATAATAGAGGGCTGAATAAAAGGTATCTCAACAATTTCAAAGGAGCAATTGCTGACTACACGGAAGCAATTAAATTACGCCCTGATTATTATAAAGCATATAACAATAGAGGTTTTGCAAAACTGCAAATTGAAGATTATGCTGGAGCAATTCCAGATTTTACTCAAACAATTAAATATGACAATTATAATACTGAATTTTCTAATATGGCATTAGGCAATAGAGGTATTGCAAAATTGTCAATTGGTCAAGATGGTTGCCCTGACTTGAGAAAGGCTATCGAATTGGGGAATAAAAATGTAGCACAAGCCTACAATGAACTTTGTAAATAAATCAAACTCAATAATCATAAACAATTAAAATCAAACAACATGTTTAAAAATCCATTTTCATTTGACGGACGTATCAGAAGAACTGAATA
>CAZQIC010000177.1:0-7093 GCA_964593555.1 uncultured Bacteroidia bacterium
ACGATTTTATTAGATTGTTTTTAACATTCTATTTTTAGAACTCCCCTATACAAATATACGGAATGATAGGTCATTCTTCAAATGATAAAAATCATGTTTTGGAAGAATTTCCCGGTAGGGAATCACCAGCCCATTTACCTTACAGAGCGTGAAAACCTAAACTCGGTACGCCTGTTTTTGGCATGATCCTCTTCACTACAGTCAACACCATCTTTACAGCCATTTAATAACACTGATTCACCGTAACCTTTGCTTGCTACCCTTCGCTTGTTAATGCCCCTTGATGTTAGATATTCCATCGCAAATTTTGCACGCTTTTCAGAAAGAACCTGGTTATAATTATCTGATTTCCGGCAATCAGTATACGAACCGATTTCGAGTTGAAGTGATTTGTCTTTGCTCATTAAAGAAAGAATATCCTTCATAACGCTAATTCCTTCCTCATCCAATATTTCGACTTCATCGGGTGGATAATAAATATTTTCCACAACCACTACACTGTTGTTATCTATCCTTATATTACTATTCTCAGGTTTGTTTTTTTCAGGCTTATTATTTTCAGCTTTATTTTTCTCCGGTCTATTTTTAACTTTTTCGTTATTTTTATCCTTACCCATAAAACTGATCACCTTTAATAACGGATCATCCACAAAAGATGTAACCAACACTTTTTGATCAGACGGCAACAGACGGAAAGTAAATTTTCCTTTCTGATCTCGAATAATTTCACGAATAATATTATTCTTCGCATCTGTAATAAATATTTTAGCCATTGTGGCGAGCCTTGAATCCGTTTCATCCACTTCGAACATAAAGTTTTTACCCGCAGGCAAATTCCTGAACAAAAACTTACCATCCTTATCTGTTGACACCGATGTAAATATTTTTCCTTTATCGTTGATGAGTTTGATCAATAACGCCGCAATTGGTTTCTTTTGATCATCAACTACTCTTCCCTCTATGTTCTCACTTAATTCAGAATCCTCAACTGTCATTAAGCTCAACATTTTTTTATCTGCAGTAAGCATAGAAAACTCATATCCCTTTCCATTTTTTACAAATCCCGCACCCATGACGTCGCCATTTTTGTTCTTCATGGTAAGCTTTGTATCGGCAAGCCTCGGATCGTCCACATCCATTACTCGTATTTTATAATTTTTCCCAGGAGGCAGCTCTCTAAAAACAAAAGCCCCCATTTCGTTGGTAGTTGCAGTACCCACAAGTTCTCCTCTATCATTGTATATACCCACTTTTACATTTGAAAGCGGCGAAGTTCCATCATTGCCATACATAAAATTACCCGCTACAGAAATATTATCAACCACCTCTTCATAATGCATTTTCTTAACATCTTCCGGCAATATCTTAAACTCGTATCCTCCATTTGCATTTTTGTTTACACGTTTAACAACATCGCCTTTACTATTTTTAATTGTAATTGGTGATCCGGCAAGTTGAGAATCATCGGCTTCGATAACCCTAATAGAATATTTTCGATCAGGCGGTAATGCTCTAAAAACAAATCTTCCGTTGACATCAGTCATAACTACTTCGATCAGCTTTCCGTTTTCATCGTACAAACCAACCTTACCATAAGCAATAGGTTTATCTCCTCTACTTCCAAACATCAAATTACCAGAAAGTGGTACATCTGTCACCTCTTCCAAAGGCAAATTATTTATATCCGGCGGCAACAATTTAAACTCATAGGCACCTTTCATAACAACAAGGGATTCCTTAATCACTTTATCATCCCAGGTTTTCAAAACTAACTTCTGGCCCGCAAGCTCGGAGTCTTCAGCAAAATCAACTCTTACCATATACTTTTTATCAGGAGGCAACGATTTAAAAATAAACTTTCCAAATGCGTCGGTCATTGCATATCCAACCAGCTTTCCATCTTCATCATACAAACCAACCTTAGTATTTTTTAACGGCCTGTCACCATTAGCACCAAACATTAACTTACCGGCCAACACGCCATCAACAGCTTCTTCCACATGCATCTTTTTTACATCATCAGGAAGCAAACGAAATTCGTATGCGTTTTTAAATGCGACTTTAGATTCCAATATCACTTTACCATCCTTATTTACAAGCACTATTTTTTTGCCCATCATTTTTGAATCTTCAGCCTCCTCGAACCTTATTGAGTAGTTTTTATCGGGCGGTAAAGACCTGAATAAAAAACCTCCATTTTCATTTGTTGTTATCGCTTCCACAAATTTTCCATTTTCATCGTAAAGAAAAATTTTTGTATTGGCAATGGGCGAAGCAGAATCTCCGTTCAACAAAAACCGTCCGGCAAAAGCAACATCCTCTTCATCAAGAAAAGGAAGTTTTTTCATATCGGGCGGTAGACTGGTAAAACGAAATATCTGCCCTTTTTTATTTATAACCGTCACCTTCACTATTCTACTGTCTTCATCGGCCAAGTATACCTTATACTTTCCCGCGAGAGCAGGATCAGTTTCATCAACCTTAACAATATACTTTTGGTCGGCAGGCAAATTTCTAAACGAAAACATACCCACTGTATCCGTGGAAGAAATTTTGAGCAGCGTACCATCCTCTTTATACAAAAACAATTTGGAATTTTTTAACGGATCGTTCTCGTTCCTGCTCAATAATATTTTTCCATCAAACGTTACAAACGAGCCGTTGGATTCGAAATAAAAAATATCATCTCCCTTTCCTTTTTCCCTTGAAGAAGAGAAAAAACCATTTTTACATTCTTCATCAAATATAATCCCAAAATCATCGCCGTCGGAATTCAGGGGAGCTCCTAAATTATACGGCTTAGAAAATTTTCCTTTTTTAAAATCACACATATAAACATCAAGCGCACCAATTCCCGCAAAACCATCGGAAGCATAAAACAGAACTCCGTCTTTTCTGATGTAAGGAAACAACTCATCGCCTGTTGTATTAAACGAAGGCCCCAGGTTAACGGGCTTACTCCAGCTATCACCTTCTTTATTACACACATAAATATCTTTACCGCCTATTGCTCCAGGCATATCAGAGGCGAAATACAATTTTTCTCCATCAGAAGAAAGGCAGGGATGACCAACAGAATAATCATCGCTATTATAAATAAAAGGCATTGGTTTACCGAAGACACCATTTGCATTAACTGAGTAAAATATTTTTGCTCGGTTGGTGAAATTTTTGTCAGTACTTTTTTTCACCTCAACCCTTTCAAAATAAACAACAGATTGATCCGCATTGAATGTAGCTGGTCCGTCATGAAATGGAGAGTTTAATCTCGAAGAAAAATTTCCAGTCTTTCCAAACTTAATACCGGAAAGAGAATCGGACTTTTTCTCCATCTGACTAAAATACATATCGTAAAAGGGTTTGTTGTTGGTACTGTTTGTTTCAAAATAAACCATATCGTTTATTCGATTTGAAGTGTATACCAATCCGTTTTTATAATAAGCAGGTGCCAATTCATCCTCATTGGTATTTATACCTGACACAGGCTTAATTTTAAACAATGGTGCTTGCTGAACAATTTCTTTTAACTCTGAGAGTGATTTAATCTTTACCTCTATGGTTTTATCATTTGGCGCAACGGCTGCATATTTTTGATATTGCTCCTTTGCCAGATCCGCCTTACCGTTGTTCTTCAGCATTTCGGCATAATAGAATAAGGCCGCAACAGGTCTTCCTTCCAATTGCACAAGCATAGCATAATACTCTTCAGCATTTTTATAATCCTTAAGAAGCCTGTATGAAGTGGCAAGTTTTTCAAGAACATGAATATCCTTTGCATCTTTTTTTAATGCCCTTTTATAAAGCTTAATCGCCTCAGCATATTCGTTCTCTGCAAAACGTTTGTCCGCTAAATTTACCTGCGCCAAAGAACAAAGGGAAAGGAATAATAAAGAAAAGAAAAAAATGTTTTTAACAAATCGCATAAAATATTTTACAGATATTTAGGAGAAACGGACCTGGAATTTTTGGTGGCAAAATCATACTGAATCAAGAACTCATTGCTGCGCGCAGCACCGTAGCCTCCCATCCAGCTTATCCCTTTATCCACAGAAAAGCCCACTTTAAAATGACGATTGATCACTACCTGCGCAAGAATACCAAGACCATATCCTTGCCTGTACAATGCGCCCACCCAAATTCTTTCGTCAATAAGTATGTCAAAATCAAGATCAATATTCAATGGTGCGCCTTCTGCTTTTTTAAGAACAAAAGAAGGATTAAGCACCAGGCCTTTCTCTATTTTAAAAGCCTTTCCACAAGTGAGATACACATGTGGTTTCATTTTTGAAAAAGTAATTGTATTACCGGCGGCATTAAAATAAGTTACGGCATTACCACCAATAAGCTGGTTAAAGCTAAGCCCTACGTACATATCACTTGTATTGTAAAATATTCCGGCATCTGCGGCAGGTAATGTCTTACGGGTGTTATCAGCATTAACTCCCATCCAAATCGGTTCTTCTACCTGGTAACTGATCTCCCTGAAATTAAATATGTATTGATAGAAACCAAAACGCATACCTGCGGCCAATGAAGATTTATTAAACCGAATACGATATGCATAAGTTAGTAATGCACCTGAAGATGTTTTTGGCCCTATCTGATCTTTTATTATTTGTAAACCTAAAGCCATTTTATTCGACTTTAAGGGGCTGTTTATCGAAAACAAAAAAGTTTTTGGAGGATCGGGGAAAACACCGTCCCACTGACTTCGCCTATGAATAGAGGTTTGAATTATATCACGGCTGCCTGCATAAGCTGGATTTAAAGCAAACTGGTTGAACATATATTGACCATACTGTGGCTGCTGCTGCGCGAATACACTGCAAGTGACAAATAAAAAGAAGATTAAAAGTTTAAAGTTCAATTTCTTGGTATCGGTTGTTGGTTGTCAGTTAAATTATTTTCTACGAATTACGAATAGGTACGAATCATACGAATAAAAAAAGTATTAATATATTTTCCATCTGCACATTGGTAAATTTTCAAATCGGCACATCAATTATCACCGGTTAATTCTACCCAACCCTTAATTGGTTTTGGTCCCGCATTTTGAATAACAAAAAAATATGTTCCATCGGGCAAACGATCGCTGCTTTTGCTTTGTCCGCTCCAATAGTTGGATTCGTTATTATAATTTTGGGTTTCCCAAACCATGTTGCCCCAGCGGCTGTATATCTGAACTTCGTTTTCCGGAAAAGCATCAATGTTAATAATATACCAGGAATCATTTGCACCATCTCCATTTGGTGTAATACCAGTATATGCTCTTACGCAATCGTCAGTTTCTTCAATAACAACTGTCAATGAATCTGAACCGAGGTAAGAGTCTGTTACAAAGATTACATAAGTTCCTGCGGCAAGATCCTCTCTTTGAAATATTGTCGAATCATCGACTATATCCGACCAATATGCGTAATACGGAGCCAGCCCCCCTGTGGTATTTATTTTTATAACGCCTGTTTGCTTATTGCGGCAAGTGTTCTCTGAAAAATATGTAGCCTTAAAAGCGTTATCCGTAAAACCGAATCTTTTTATGGGTTGATGAAATCCCTGTGTTAATGTTACCCCGTTTGCACTCGCTGTTTGTATCACAGGTTCGCCAACAGAAAAATCTATTTGCATTGTACCAAAAGTTGCTGAGCCACCCATATTACTATATAAGGAAGGCTCGAGTATTACCTGTGAAAAGGAACACAATGAATAAACACTAAAAATAAACAGTAAACAAAATCTCATTTTATGCCCTTTTATAAAATCATTTTCCTATTATAAACCACCCAGCAGTTGTAGATATTATTGTTAAATAGGAATATGGCGCCGCAACCGACCCGTTTACTATAACAGGAGCGGTAGTACCATCAACTTTTTCAGCACTGTTTGAATTTATATTAATTGTGTTACTCGACATATTTTTGAATGTGTATATCCTGCCCGGGCAAGAAACAGCAGGAGGCAAAATAAAGTCACCATGAGCCGAACCTGTATCATAAATAATAACAGAATTTTGTTCCGTAAGTATAAATGGGTTTGCAACGGTAACTACTTCTGTTCTTCTTGCAAAAGAACCATGCACATCTAACGTGGAGGTGTTTGTATAGCTTGACATATCCCCAACGCCAACATAACCATTACCATCAATACGGAGACGCACGGAATCGTTTGTCGCTAAATGAATTGCACCAGTAGGCCCATTCCCATGTTTGTTAATTAATATACCACCACTATTATTTGAGCTCTCAATAATAGACAGGCCACCCATGGACGGCAGTCCAGGACTAACACCAAGAGCTTGTCCCGATCCCAGCTGAGTAAACATAAGACTTCTGCTATCTACTTGCAAACTAAGTGATGTAACTCTGTTGGCTCCACCAGTTGAAGAAACTACAACTGATTCATTCAGGGGCCCGGTTACCTCTAAATTCGCAGATGAATTAGTTATTCCAGGACCAATTTTTACTCTACCATACGGATCAATTTTCATACGAGAGGAATCTCCGGTAGCAAAAAAAATGGGAGCTACCCCCTTCTTCTGAATTAAGAGCGATGAGCTTCCTGCATCAGCAACGATTGAGGCCAAGCCTACAGTAAAAGGAAGTTCCGGGTTCAAAATTGAAACACTATTATTATTTTGACTAAAACTCAACGTTTTACCTTCTGTAGTAATTGATGCGGTTGCTGAAGCCGGGCCGCTAGTCCTGGTATTATTAACTGAAAGAACTTCCGCAGTTCCCGAACCTCCAATTTCAACATGAGCAGTGGGAGATACCAATGCTGTTCCAATTGCAATATTGCCGGTGGAAAAATACCGCATGCGCTGAGTGTTACTTGTTTTAACCACAAAATCCTGCCCATCACTGGTACCAATATAATCTGTGGTATTCGGGCTTGTGCCTCCGTTTCCGGTTAAATTCCATGAGGAACCTGTAGCGCCCGAACTAAGCCTCAACCAAGCACTGCCGTCATAATAATAAAAGCCCTCAACGCCTACCCCACCATCCATTTGGTAAATCAATAATCCTTTTGTTGCACCTAACCCTATAGGGAGGTTCTATTAATTGATTTTAACAAATGTAACCGTATTTTTTTTTAG
>CAZQIC010000178.1:0-7037 GCA_964593555.1 uncultured Bacteroidia bacterium
TAAAAAATTCCTGCGTTTAATTAAAGATGGAAATTATGAAGAAGCGCTTTCTGTTGCTCGCGAACAGGTTGACGGTGGCGCTCAGGTGATCGACGTAAATATGGATGAAGGGATGTTGGATGGTGAAGCAGCGATGACTATATTTTTAAATCTCATTGCTTCCGAACCGGATATTTCACGGGTACCTATCATGATCGATTCATCAAAGTGGAATGTGATTGAAGCCGGGTTAAAATGTGTACAGGGAAAAGCAATAGTGAATTCAATTTCTTTAAAAGAAGGAGAAGAAAAATTTATTGAGCAGGCGCATAAAGTAAAACAATATGGCGCGGCAGTAATTGTAATGGCCTTTGATGAAGTGGGGCAGGCAGATACATTACAACGCAGAAAAGATATTTGTAAACGTGCATATGATGTCCTTGTAAACAAAGTTCATTTTCCGCCTCAGGATATTATTTTCGATCCCAATATCTTTCCGGTAGCAACTGGAATGGAAGAGCACCGACTTAATGCGCTCGATTTTTTTAATTCTACAAAATGGATAAAGGAGAATCTTCCTTATGCAAAAGTAAGTGGTGGTGTAAGTAATGTTTCTTTTTCTTTCCGGGGCAATGATCATGTGCGTGAAGCGATTCACTCTGCATTTTTATATCATGCTATAAAACACGGTATGGATATGGGAATTGTAAATCCCGCACAGTTAGTGGTGTACGACGATATCGACAAAAAGTTATTGGAGCTGGTAGAGGATGTGTTGTTGAATAGAAGGGAAGATGCAACAGAACGCCTGGTTGAACATGCAGAATCGTTGAAAGGAATTACAAAAGAAAAAACAGAAAAAGACGAAGAGTGGAGAAAAAAAACTGTTGAAGAGCGCCTGAGTCATGCCTTAGTAAAGGGTTTAGTGGAATATATTGACGCTGATACAGAAGAGGCGAGAAAAAAATTAGGAAGGCCATTGAATGTCATAGAGGGCCCTTTAATGGATGGGATGAATGTAGTTGGTGATCTTTTTGGAAGCGGAAAAATGTTTTTGCCTCAGGTAGTGAAGAGCGCACGCGTAATGAAAAAGGCGGTCGCATACCTTGAGCCTTATTTACAACAGGAGAAAGAAGCAAACCGCCTGGCCGGTATCGTTGGTGATGGAAGACAAAATGCCGGAAAAATTTTAATGGCCACAGTAAAAGGCGATGTACACGATATTGGCAAAAATATTGTTGGTGTTGTATTGGCTTGTAATAATTACGAGATCATTGACTTGGGTGTGATGGTTTCCGCAGATAAAATTCTGGAAGAAGCGAAAAAACACAATGTTGATATTATAGGATTAAGCGGTTTGATCACTCCTTCATTAGATGAAATGGTGCATGTGGCAAAGGAGATGGAGCGATTAGGTTTTAAAACACCATTGTTAATTGGTGGTGCAACAACATCAAAAGTACATACTGCAGTAAAGATCGCTCAGAATTATTCTGGTCCTGTGGTGCATGTGAACGATGCGAGTAAGTCGGTTCCGGTGGCCAGTAGTTTGATCTCGAACGAACTGCGGGAGGCTTTTATGAAAGAGGTGAATAAAGATTATGAAAGGGTAAGGGAACAAAATAAAAATGCGCAATCGCAAAATAAATTTATTTCTGTTGAGGAAGCCCGTGCGAATAAATTTTCAATCGATTGGAAAAGTATAAATATTCCAAAACCTTCCTTACTTGGTAATAAATCACTCCTTAATTATCCTTTGGAAGAGATCGCCGAGTATATCGACTGGACACCATTTTTCCATAGTTGGGAATTGAAAGGAAGTTACCCAAAAATATTTGATGACCCGACTAGGGGAGCGGAGGCGAAAAAGTTATTTGATGATGCACAGGTAATGCTTAAAAAAATCATCGATCAGAAATGGTTAAAGGCAAATGCTGTAATAGGTATTTATCCCGCGAATGCAATTGATGATGATATTGAAGTGTATGATTACAGAGATAACAAAAGTCCACTATGTTCATTTCATACTATTCGTCAGCAGACAAAAAAACCAGCAGGGCAATATAATGTTGCACTCTCAGATTTCATTGCACCCAAATCCGAAACCCAAAACCCGAAACCCGGAACTGACTATATCGGAGCTTTTGCCTGTACCACCGGTATTGGAATAGATGAACATGTTAAACGTTTTGAAAAGGATCATGATGATTACTCTGCAATTATGCTCAAGGCTATTGCCGATCGGCTAGCAGAGGCATTTGCCGAATTAATGCATAAAAAAGTGAGGACGGAATTTTGGGGATACGACAAGAATGAAAAATTAAGTAATGATGCGTTGATAAAGGAAGAATACAATGGTATTCGCCCCGCACCGGGTTATCCAGCACAGCCTGATCACACGGAGAAAAAAACTATTTGGAAATTATTGGAAGTAGAAAAAAATGCAAAAATTACATTGACAGAAAGTTTAGCGATGTTCCCGACTGCTGCTGTAAGTGGTTTGTATTTTTCACATTCTGATTCACACTATTTTGGAGTTGGAAAAATTAAGCAGGACCAGGTAGAAGATTATGCCAAAAGAAAAGGAATGACTCTTGTAGAAGCTGAAAGATGGCTGGGGCCAGTATTGGCGTATTAATTTTGAGAAACAAATAAAAAACATGTCAATAAAAATTTTTACTCCGGAGCAACAAGGTAATGGTAACTTTAATGGAGGAGCTATTCTTGAAAAAAAGCCAATTCCATTTTATCACGAAGGTGGCGGTTTAAAACCGTATTCAAATCTTTTTTATTGGGCACATGCCTGGAGTGATAATGGAAGCACCATTGGTATGCATCCGCATAAAGCATTTGAAATTATGTCGTTTGTATTAACGGGCGATATTGAGCATTTAGATACAAAGAATAATAAATGGCTGCCATTAAGTGCAGGCGATGTGCAAATCATTCGTGCGGGCAATGGCATTTCACATTCCGAAAAAATAAATCCTAACTCATCTATTTTTCAGATATGGTTCGATCCTAATGTTCAGGAAACATTTACGCAACCTGCGTCTTATGATGATTATAAGGTAGGTCAGTTACCTGTTGAAACATTTGAAGGTGGAACGGTAAAAATTATTAAAGGAAAAGGATCTCCGGTTCAAATGGTCAGTGAAGATGTTGAGATAAAGGAGTTTGGCTATACACCTGGCAAATATGAGTTGGAAATTGGAAAGGATAGGGTAGCGTCGTGTTTTTTATTGTCAGGTTCATTGGAGGCTCAAGGTTTGGCAGTACAGCAAAATGATTTTTTTCTTATTAAAGAAGAAGAGAAAATTGCGTTGAATGTAATAAAACCTTCGTCAATATTTTTTATTTTATCTCCTGCGAGGCCTTCATATAAAACGTACTTGGAATTGCAAGGTTAATTTTAATAAGTGAATTTTCTTTTTTTTAATCTGTGATAATCCGTGCTATCCGTGGTAAAAGAAAAAAGTTCACCACAATTACACAGATCGCCACAGATTGTTTATCACTGATTAACATCACTTTTTAAGAGAGAGTGAAGGTTAGTTTTAATTCCCTACCTTTGTATTGTAAATGTCGGTTGGTAATGTTGTTGAGGCCTATCAAAAAAGCGATAAAGTTTTAAAATTATCCCAAAAACTACAATCGCCAGGAAATTCTTTTGTCCAGCTTAAAGGTTTATCAGGTTCTTCTGTTTCTTTTGTTGTATCAGCACTTGCTCCTTTAGTCAATATTCCGTCGTTATACATTTTACCCGATAAAGAAGAAGCGGCTTATTTTTTGAATGATCTGGAGCGCTTATTGGGAAAAGACAATGTATTGTTCTTCCCTCAATCCTATCGTAAGCCTTATGAAGTTGAGCATATAGATAATTCGAATATTTTATTAAGAGCAGAAGTATTAAATAAAATACTTCATTCTTCTGCTCCGGTTCATATCGTGAGTTATCCTGAAGCGCTTACAGAGAAAGTAGTAACAAAATCTCACTTGTCAAAAAATACACTTGAGATCCAGCTTAAAGAAAAAGTAAGTATTGAGTTTATCATTGATGTATTGAATGAATACGGATTTGAACGAATTGATTATGTAATAGAGCCGGGAAAGTTCTCTGTTCGTGGCGGTATCGTGGATATTTTTTCCTATTCAGAAGAGCAGCCATATCGTTTAGAGTTTTATGGTGATGAAGTGGATTCTATTCGTACGTTCGATCCTTCTACACAACTATCTGTTTCAACTTTTGAGAAAGCCATTATCATTCCCAATGTGCAGGGAAAATTAGTGAAAGAGAGCCGGCAGCCATTCCTGGAATACCTACCCGACAATACTATTCTATGGATCAGGGAAACCCAATTGTCATTGGATAGAATGGATAAAGAATATATAAATGCAGTCAATGTATATTCAGCTCTCGATAGTATCCTGGATCATTTATCGCCTGAAGAACTTTTTGTGAATGCAGATGCTTTTAAAAGGCAATTACAGCAAAAGAGAATAGTCGAGTTTGGAAAACAGTTTTATTTTTCTGAAGCTGAAATAATAAATTTTGACATTAAGCCGCAGCCATCCTTCAATAAAAAATTTGATCTGTTATATGCCAACCTGATTGAAAATAAAACGGCTGGGTATATAACAAATATTTTTTCTGATACGCCAAAACAAATAGAACGGCTCGAAGCTATCTTTCATGATATTGCTCCTAAATCAGCAGTTCAACCGCAAGCAGGATGGGATCATATTTTTACTCCGCAATTTTTTTCAATTCATGAGGGTTTCATTGACAAGGAATTAAAGTTAGTTTGTTACACAGATCATGAGTTGTTCGAACGTTACCATCGTTTTCATCTCAAGAGTTCTTTTAATAGCAAGAATAAAGAAGCGATTACATTAAAAGAACTTAAAGGTCTTAATCCCGGTGATTATATTACACATATTGATCATGGCATTGGCCGTTTTGGCGGATTGGAAAAGATTGAGGCCAATGGAAGAATGCAGGAAGCAATACGATTGGTATATAAGGATAATGACGTATTGTATATTCCCATTCATGCGTTGCACCGTATTGCGAAATATTCCGGTAAAGACGCTGCTGTTCCGAAGATCGATAAACTGGGTTCTAGTTCCTGGAGCAACTTCAAGAGGAAAACTATTTCGAAAGTTAAAGAGATAGCCTTCGATCTGATAAAATTGTATGCGAAGAGAAAAAATCAGGAAGGCTTTCAGTTTTCTAAAGATAGTTATATGCAAACGGAGTTGGAGGCGTCATTTATTTATGAGGATACGCCTGATCAATATAAAGCAACGGTTGATGTAAAAAAGGATATGGAGCTGCCTTCACCTATGGACAGGTTAGTATGTGGAGATGTTGGTTTTGGTAAAACAGAGATCGCTATTCGTGCTGCGTTCAAAGCTGTGCTTGATGGTAAGCAGGTCGCAGTGCTGGTACCTACAACTATTCTTGCGTTGCAGCATTATAAAACATTCAGAGAGCGCTTGAAAGAATTCCCTTGTACGGTTGATTATATTAATCGTTTTAAGTCTGCCGCCCAGCAAAAAGAAACAGTGGAGAAATTAAAGGAAGGGAAAATAGATATTTTGGTAGGCACGCATAAGATAGTGGGGAAGGAAATAAAATTCAAGGATCTTGGTTTATTGATCATTGACGAAGAACAAAAGTTTGGCGTATCGGTAAAAGATAAATTAAAACTTCTTAAAGAGAATGTAGATACGCTTACATTAACTGCTACACCAATACCACGAACGTTACAATTTTCATTGATGGGAGCGCGTGATCTTAGTATTATCAATACTCCGCCGCCCAATCGTTTTCCTGTGCAAACAGAGTTGGCTGTTTTTAATGAAGAAGTAATTCGTGATGCAATAACATATGAACTGCAGCGTAACGGGCAGGTGTTTTTTGTACACAACAGGGTGCAAAGTATAAATGATGTTGCAGGTATGATTCAGCGCCTTTGTCCGGATGCGAAAATAGCTGTGGGCCATGGGCAAATGGAAGGCGAAAAGTTAGAGGAGATAATGCTCAATTTTGTTGAGGGCGAGTCGGATGTATTAGTATGCACTACTATTATTGAATCCGGACTTGATATTTCAAATGCGAATACAATCATTATCAATGATGCGCACACCTTCGGTTTAAGCGACCTGCATCAATTGCGTGGCAGGGTAGGTCGCAGTAACAAAAAAGCATTTTGTTTTTTACTTACGCAGCCGTTTGCCGGTCTTACTACCGATGCGCGAAAAAGATTAAAGGCCATTGAAGAGTTTTCTGAATTAGGCAGCGGATTCCAGATCGCAATGCGTGACCTGGATATTCGCGGCGCAGGAAATTTATTGGGGGCGGAACAAAGCGGTTTTATTACTGAGATAGGTTACGAAATGTATCAGAAAATATTAGATGAGGCCCTGGACGAATTAAGGGATGAGATGGAAGAAAAAGAGGAAAAGAAAAATGAAGGCGAACCAAAGAAGGAAAGGGTATATGTAAGGGATTGTACCATTGAAACAGATATGGAATTATTAATTCCTGATTCGTATGTATCAACAATTACCGAGCGTGTAAGTTTATACAAATCATTGGACGAAAGTAAAACCGAAGAGGCACTTGTGGCATTTGCGAATGAACTAAAAGATAGATTTGGGCCTGTCCCTAAACAAACCGTTGAGCTCATTGATACAATTCGTTTGCGCACACTAGCAGTAAAAATTGGTTTTGAAAAATTAGTATTGAAGAATAAGCGAATGACAGGATATTTTATATCTAACCAAAATTCGACTTATTATCAAAGCGAAGCATTTACAAAAGTGTTGAACTTTTTTCAGCGCAATCAGAAGTTGTGCAAAATGAAAGAGATGAATAACAGGCCTATCATGACTTTTGACAATATTAAGACGATTGTTGATGCTAAGCAACAGCTGGAGAAGCTTGTTTAAGTTTTTCCTCCCCCTTAATCCCCCTCATAGAGGGGGAAATGGTAACAATATAGGGGAGTTCTAAAAATCAAATTGTTAATAAATAACGATATAACTAATTG
>CAZQIC010000179.1:0-6951 GCA_964593555.1 uncultured Bacteroidia bacterium
ACAAAAAACAAATGAAGACTAAAAAAATTTCACTAGAGAATATCGCAAGTAAAAGTTTTGTAATGACTGTTAAACCAGGCCAGATGCAAACAATTAACGGTGCTGCGCTAAATACATATATCACTAAGGTTGAGGGAGAAAAACAAGGCGGCGTCAGAGGCAAATAATTATATTATAAAAAAAATAACAACTAAAAAGGGCTGCCAATTGGCAGCCCTTTTGCTTATATAACTCAATTAAATCTTAATGTTTATGATTAGGATCATTGTGATCGTGCCCCTCATGGGATTCGCTGGGTTTAACCGGATCGGTCACAATCAGCATTTCAATATCAAAAACCAATGTTGCATTTGGCGGAATTGTTGGTGGTGCCCCGTTCGCACCATAAGCCAAATTGCTTGGGATAATAAGGCGATACTTATCTCCCATTGACATCAGAGACAATCCTTCTTCCCATCCCGGAATTACCATATTATTTCCAAGAACAAACTGAATAGGCTGTCCTGTTTCAAGAGATGATTCAAACATTTTTCCATCTGAAAAATAGCCCGTATAGTGCGCTGCAATTTGCTTTCCAGCTCCGGCTTTCATTGGACTGTTCTTTGTTGACACTACAATGTATTTCAATCCACTTGCAGTTGTAACGGTGTCCTTTCCTTTTGTATCGTATTGCGGAATTGGAGTCTTAGCAGTAATATCAATAAATTCAACATCAAAAATAAGTGTTGCTCCTCCGGGAATTGGCCCCGATCCACCATCACCATAAGCGATAGAAGAAGGAAGTATGATACGTGCTTTTTCACCTTTTCTTAAAATCGAAAAAGCAAGATCCCAACCTCTGATCACTTTTGACATTCCGAGTGGGAACGAAAACGGACTACCTCTTTCAACAGAAGAATCGAATACCTTTCCATCTGCAAAGTAACCTGTATAATGAACAGTTACTTTATCACCCCTATTTGCTTTTTGTCCCGCCTTATTTTCTTTTACAAGAATATACCTTAAGCCTTCGTCTCCGTTAATTGTATCTTTTCCTTTTACATCATAAGGCTTTGGAGCCTGATCAACCGAGATCAACTCTACATCAAATACCAATGCAGAATTAGCCGGAATCGTCGGCGAAGCTCTTTCTCCATAACCAAGCACAGCAGGTATTCTTAAAATTGCCTTGTCTCCCGCATGCAATAATGCAATTCCTTCATCCCAACCTTTTATAACCTGACCAACGCCCAATTTAAAACTGAAGGGCTGATTACGCCTGTAAGAGCTGTCGAACACTGTATCATTCGTAAGCTTACCAGTATAATGTACGGTTACCTTATCACCTATAACCGGCTGAACTCCCGTACCTTTTTTTATAATCGCGTACTCTAGACCGGATGCTGTTTTAACAAACACAGGAGGTTTCTCCGGTTTACCTTTACCTTTTTGAGACATACTATTAAAAATTGTAAGTGATAAAACAGTTACAAGACAAAATATTTTTCGCATCTCTTAATAATTTATATTTCAATTATTTTACTGCTACTATCTCAACATCAAACGCCAAAGGTGTATAAGGTGGAATAACTCCATTTCCAAATCCCTCTGGTCCGTAAGCAATTGCACTTGGAATAACCAATTTAGCTTTCCCTCCAACGTTCATCATTACCAGGGCTTCATCCCATCCTTTAATTACCCCTCCAACTCCAACAGGAAATTCAATTGGTGTTGATTTACCTTCTGAAGTATCAAATATCCTGCCATCCAGGAATTTGCCCGTATATTTGACCTGTACAGTTTTACCTGATTCAACTTTTTCTCCTTTACCTTTTTCTACATTTATAAAATACAAGCCTGATTCGGTTGGCTTAACAGTGATCTTATTATATTCTATATATTTCGCAATTTCTCCTGCTTCCATACCCTTGCGTCCTTCTGCCATTTCCATTTGTTTTTGTCTTTGCTGATCAATGATCGCTTTTGATTTTACATTTATCAATTTAGCTTCAAACGTGAGCATGCTTCCGGCCTTAACATAAGGAGGCAATTCTTTTACTCTGAATGTTTTAAAGTAAACTGAATCAGCACTGATTTTAAAACTTGCGCTGTCTCCAACATGCATCATGGCAACTGCGTCTTCAAAACTTCCTTTAAAAGTAGAAGGCCCAAGCGGAAATTCAACAGCACCGGTACCATCACGAGAAACCGTTTTTGAATCAAACAATACAGAATCAGATTCACTCCTATAACTCATTACAATCTGAACATAATCGCCGGTATTAGGTTTAACACCTTGTTCATTTTGCGAATAAAATTTATATTGTATTCCCGATTCCGAAGTTTCATAATTCGAGGAACCGCCATTATCACCGCAAGAAGCAATCATTGCACACACCGGCAATACGAGTAAAATTTTCCTGTAATTCATTTTTTTATTTTTTAATTTTTAATCCCACCCAAAATTATGGGCTATTCATTTATTTAGTTAACCTTTAATACTTCAACCTCATAAACAACCGTTGTATAAGGCGGGACAATTCCTGTTGATGAGCCTTTGTCGCCAAAAGCAAGTTGCGAAGGTATAATAAATTTTGCTTTGCCACCCTCTTTCATTAAAGATATCCCCTCTTCCAGCCCCCTGATTAATTGAAATTCATCACCAAATGTAAACTGAAAAGGCTGCCCGGTTTTAGTTGAATCAAAAGTGCGCCCATTTAAAAAGCTTCCTTTATAACTCACTTCAATATTTTTATCTACCTCAACCGGAGTACCACTACCCTCAACCAAAGGCATATAATAGATTCCAGCACCAATAGGATGTTCATCAACAGATTGCGAAGTGAGGTACACCTTCAATTCTCTTTGCTCCTCAATATCCATATCCTCTTTCTTTTTAAGCAAAACACTTTGCCATTGAGCGTATTCCACTGGATTCATCATTTTAGCAATGCAAATATCCAGTTTCATTTCTCCTTCAACCGGATCATTCAAATCCGAAATATCGGGAAGCAAGCCAAAAACCATTTCGGAATTAACAACGAAAGAAACACTATCACCTTCATTAAGACCCGACAATATCTCTGCCCATTTTTTTTCTAAAGAATCTTTTTTAAAGTTTATCATAACGGCACCTGATGAACTTACAGTTCTGGAATCGAACAGTATAGAATCGTTCATCGTTTTGCCAACCATATGAATTTCGAGGTGATCTCCTTCGGAAGGTTTTTTATTACTGTCTTTGAAGGAAAGCAGCTTGTAATAAACTCCTCTTTCACCTTCGGTATAACCCGGATATTTTGATTCCTTTTTGCAGGAACACAAAAGGACAGCGAAAACGATAATAAAAAAACAAACTTTATTCATAATTTACTGTAACGATAATAATTCAATATCATAAACAACACTTGAACGTGGCGGAATTTTATTGCCATCGCCCTGGAAACCGTGCGCCAGATGGCTAGGTAAAATAAACATTGCCTTATCGCCCACCTTCATAAATAAAATTCCTTCATGTAATCCGCTCTCCACGTTATCCTGACCTATTAAAAATTTTTTTGGCCCGCTATTATCAGAACTATAACACTCAGTTCCATTGAGCAGACTTATTTTATAATTCACTTTTGCATATTTACCTGTTTCGGCTTTTGCGCCTGTGCCTTCTTTATAGATCATGTACCTTAAACCAGTACCGGTTTGTTTCATCTCCCATTTATGTCTTTTAGCATAATCATCTATCTCATCTGCTTCCTGCGAAACATATTTTTTATTGGCATCAATAAGCGGTTCTTTCAGTGTTTCCGGAGTAACGGTTTTAGGAGTATTCTTATGCCTGCAGGAAAAGCCGCATAACAAAAAAGAAAAGAATAATATCCTGAAATAAAACATCATTGGCCTATCAATTCCGTTTTATACAATGGGAGTATTTCCAAAAACTTGTTTACTGTTGCCTCGAGTGAAAGATTGCTGGCACCACCCGCTGCGTTCTTATGTCCGCCACCGCTAAAATATTGTCTCGCAAAAGTATTTACGTCAAATTTTCCTTTTGACCTGAAAGACATTTTTATTATTCCATCCTTTTCAACTATAAAAACCGAAAATTTTATTCCACGAATAGATAAGGGATAATTCACCAAACCTTCAGTATCGCCCTTCTTAAAATTAAACCGGTCAAGCTCTTCGTTCGTAAGCGTGATGTATGCTGCATTGTATTCTTTCAACACTACCATTTTTTCAACTAAGGCATGGCCCAATAATTTTAATCTATCTTCTGTATTATCATCAAATATCCTGTTGTGTATTTCCGAATTATTGGCACCTGCTTCTACCAACGCCGCGGTTATTTTTAATGTTTTAGCCGATGTTGAAGGAAAACGAAAAGAACCGGTATCCGTCATTATACCCGTATACAAACACTCTGCAATTTTTTTATCGATCTTTTTTGTGTCGCCCATCAATTGAATAAAATCATAAATCAACTCACATGTGGATGACGACTTTACATTATGCAACAGATAATCCGCAAAATCTTCTGGTTGCTGGTGATGATCAATGATCACTTTTACCGCAGCTGTACCAGCTATTTCCTTGCCCAATTCACCAATGCGTGAAAGAGCATTAAAATCGAGACAAAAAATAATATCTGCCGCTTTTATTTTTTTTGCTGCCTGAAGGCCGCTTACAGAAGCGTTCACCACTTTGTTATTGCCGTGTAACCAATTTAAAAAATCGGGATAATCATTAGGCGCAATAACGGTTACACTATGCTTTTTAATTTTAAGGTAATTGTATAAACCGAGTGACGAACCCATCGCATCGCCATCAGGTGACCAGTGTGTAACAATAACTATATCCTTTGGTTTAGCAAGGAGTTTTTTTAATACTGAAAAATTTGAAGTTTTGGGCATATTGTAATTTCCGTAAAGGTAATATTTATCGAAAACATGGCTTAAGTATATACAAAGATTATTTTCCTACTTTTGCACCTCGAAACTTATAATAATTATATGACAACTAACAGAACTTTTACGATGATTAAGCCTGATGCAGTTGGAAACAACTACATAGGACCAATATTAGCGAAGATAAACGAGGCAGGATTCAGAATAGTAGCGATGAGATATACCAAACTCAGCAAAGAAACTGCCGGACAATTTTATGAAGTACATAAGGCAAGACCTTTTTACGGAGAGTTAGTTGATTATATGTCGTCAGGACCAATTGTAGCTGTAATATTGGAAAAAGATAATGCTGTAAACGATTTCAGAACGCTTATCGGAGCAACTGATCCAACTAAGGCGGCACCGGGAACTATCCGCCAGTTATTTGCAAAATCTATAGCTGCGAATGCTGTCCATGGATCCGATAGCGATGACAACGCGCAAATTGAAGGGAATTTTTTCTTTTCAGGAATGGATCGTTTTTAGAACATAAATTACTTTAACAAAAAAGGGAAGAGCTTGTTCTTCCCTTTTTTGTTAAAGACTTAAGCCTTTTTTTCATTACTTGCTTTTACAAGATTGTTATAATACTCTTCATATTCATTGTAGACTTTTCTAAGAAGTGGTCCCATATACTCAATTGTTTTTTTCAACAATTTTCCTTGGACTTGACCTCCTAATAAGAGAGATTCACAATAAGATACATTCAAGGCATTTTCTAAATCTGGACTCAAAAATTTTATTCTCTGCTCTTGAAAATCAAAACAATTCTTGAGTTTATTCCAATCCGATGTTTTTACTTGCTTAATGGTATAATCTGCAAAGTCCTCCATACTAAAATAAACTCCCATATTATCTTCAATAAGAAGATCTGGAAATTCTTGAATAAGCTGATCAAAATATTCTTTAGGCTTTAAAATACTGTTAGATAAAGACAAGTCTTCCATTTAATTTTTCAAATTTAAATTCAAAAACTTATTACAATCCATATTCCGACAACAAATACGCCAACGCAGCCATACTTGCTGCTCCTAATTCGAGTTCCCGTTTATTTATTTTATCGAATGTATCTATTGCTGTATGGTGGTAATCGAAGTAACGCTGTGAATCGGGTAATAAACCAAACATAGCAGCTCCCTGATCTTTTAACGGACCAATATCCGCGCCGCCGCCAATTACAGTGAAATCATAAACACCATAAGGGAAAAACAGATCGGCATAAGCTCTTATTCTACGCTTTACATTATCGCTGGCATCCATTGAAATACCTCGTGGACTAAACCCTCCAGCATCCGATTCAATACCTGCGATATGTTTTTCATTTTTAAGTTTTGCCACCTCCGCATATTTTGCTCCTCCCCTGCCTCCATTCTCTTCATTCATAAATGCAACTATACGAATGGTGCGTTTTGGTTTTATGCCCAGTGTATTAAATAAATGCAATACCTCCATGGATTGCACAATACCAGCGCCATCGTCATGGGCACCATTACCATTATCCCAGGCATCCAGGTGTCCGCCGATCACAATTATCTCCTCAGGATGTTCGGTACCCCTTACTTCTGCAATAACATTGTGTGATTTTTCATCAGGCAATGTTTTGCAATTCATTTTGAAAAAGAATTTTAAAGATGGATCTTTTTTCAATAATGCGCTTAGCGTATCTGCCCCCATTGTACTAATGGCGCAAGCCGGTATCTTTTTTTTCGTGCTATCAATATACATCATCACTCCTGTATGCGGATTATTATCAGTTGCTGTTGTTACCGAACGCACCACCACGCCTATGGCGCCATGCTTCACCGCCTCACTGGCCCCTTTCCAACGCTGATCCACAGCACCGCCATATGCTTTAAAAGTATGCATCAATGTTGCATCCATCGGGCGGTTGTAAAAAACTATTTTACCTTTTATTTCAGCACTCCGTTTTTCAAGTTCTTCCCATGCCTTTATTTCGACCACTCCGGCACTTGTACCGTTTGCATCTGTAGCAACCGACCCGCCCAATGCACAAATGGGAACAGACATCTCT
>CAZQIC010000180.1:0-6902 GCA_964593555.1 uncultured Bacteroidia bacterium
AATAAATGTTTTTTTAGCTTTGAAAGGTTTAACTTTGGTTCGTCAGGCTCCACCACTTTAAAGCCTTGTAGATTAAGTTCTATGAGGCTTTTTAGTTTTATGGTCTTGTATTTTATTCTTCAGAAAGACTGATTTTACTCCCCTAAATTCCAATTCCACTTGCAAATTTAGCAGCTACTCAGCCTAATACTTTTATTATGGCAACGCTAAAACTGGTGCTTGATGAGGGAACAGACTCTTGGCTTTTTTATTGGGGAGAGGTATTATATTGCCCTCCCCTTTTTCAAACCTTAATTCGTTAACTACTTATGTCTTATCTACCTCAACAATGTTACATGTCCCAGATACTTATGGTTCACCCCTACATTATCTTTCATGCTTATTTTCCATATATAAGTATCTACCTGTGCGATTTCTCTTCCTTCATTCGCTTTTCCATCCCAGCCTCTCGAAGTATCATTGGTTTCAAATATCAGGTTACCCCAACGATCGAAAATATAAAAGGCATAATCCTCGATGTCCAGATTTGTTCCCTTTGGTAAAAACAAATCATTTATTCCGTCTCCATTGGGAGTAAATGTGTTTGGGATATAAATTATATAATCGCTTTTTACTATAATGGGTTGTTGTATGGTATCCATACAACCGTGTTCACTTGCAACTATAAGAGTTACTTCATACCTGCCTGTATCAGCATAAGTATGATTAGGGTGTTGCGCGTTTGAAGAAGAGTTGTGTACATCACCAAAATTCCAGAACCATTGACTGGCATTAACAGAATGATCGGTAAAATAAACTGTAGGATTACTTAAGTTTGTAGGATTAGGGGCAGATGTAAAAGAAGCCGTTGGATTTTGGTGTACAATAAAATTGATTGTGGATGTACTATCGCAGCCATTGGCTGCAGGGAAAACCTGAGTGTAGACCCCTGCCACAGTCTGAATCTGGCCATGTATAACAACTGATTCGCCGTAGCAAACAGATATGCTGTCAGTTGTATGGGAAGATTGATTTACAATTAAGTTAATGGTAAGTAAGCTGTCACATCCTGCCATATTGGGAATAGTTTCATTATATATTCCGTTTAATGTATAAATATTACCTGCAGGGCTTGTATAGCTGTTACATACTGTAGTAGTAATTGTATAGCTTGTTGCCTGATTAATAGTTACGTTAATAGTGATGATAGAATCGCATCCGGCTGCATTAGGAATGGTATCTAAATAAGTGCCTGAGCCGGTAATTGTTTTTCCCGATGGAGTAATGTATGTGCTGCAAGTGGTGGCTGTTATTGTGCTGCTTGTGGGTATGCAGGCACAGGAAATAACATTAAGGTACGTTAGCTTTTCTACAGAATCTTTTCCACAAGGAGTGGTTATCACAACTTTTACCGGATATGTTCCCGTTGAAGGATAACTGATGGCTGTTGGATTCATTGCTGTTGAACTTCCTGTACTGGCCCCGTTGAATGTCCATAAATATGTGGTATTTACCTGGCTGCATGAAGTGTTTTGAATGCTGAAATTAACCGGTTCTCCTTTACATAAAATTGTTTTACTGGCGCTAAAACCTGCAATGATTTTTGTTATGCCACAGGATGTGAGGCAGAGTTGAACAATTGCAGCGTCCAGATCACCGCCGCAAACAGGCTGGTAACAACCAGGTGTTACGGGATAATTATTGTCTGTTCTTGCTATGAGATGAATAAACCCACCGCTAGCCGCAATTGTACCGCCACCGATATCGCTTTCGTTATGAGGACTCAATGAACTTCCATTGCCGATATAGGTTGAACAAATCATAACTCCATTTGGCGTAAAGCTTGTAATAAACTGATCTTCTGTTCCTGAAAATACAGTTTGATATGCACAGGATGTAACAGGGAAATCGTCGCTGTATGTATCTCCCCCAACCACAACATTATTGTAAGAGTCTATTGCTATTCCTGTGATATAATCTACTGCATTGCTAATGACATTGATACTGGTATTTCCGCCTAAATACGTTGCCCATAAAATACTACCTGCCGAATTAAATTTAGCGAGAAAGGCATCGGATGAAGCCGCTGTTGATCCGGGATTTTTGGCAGCCTGAAAAGAAACGGGTGTTGAGATGCCTGTTGTTGACTGAGTAACACCGCCTATATAAACATCACCTGTATTATCAACTTTTACATCATAAGCTGCATCCGTTTGGACACCCCCAAAAAAAGTGCCCCATACTCCCTGACCTAAAGAATTAAATTTAAATAAAACAGCATCTGCACCACCAGCTCTAAATATTTGGTGGGCTCCAGCGGTCGCCGGAAAATCATTTGAAGCAGTCGCACCTCCAATATAAATATTATTAGAAGCATCACAGGAAATACTGCCAAAGATTTCGCTATTTGTTCCTCCCAGGTAGGATCCCCAAATTCTTGTGCCAATTGATCTGAATTTAACAACGTAAAAGTCGTTAGGCCCCCCGACAGGCGCAGGCCGGAAAGTTGCAGCTGTTGCAATATTTGTATTTGAGCCGGTAGTTCCCACCATAACTACATCACCGTTTGCATCGGTAGTTATATCAGCCGCATATGTAACCCCTGTAATATCGCCATAAAATGTTGACCACAGCCGTGTGCCGGCAGGTGTAAATTTTACTAAATAAGCACTTCTGATTCCCGGATAAGTATTCAGAAAACTTGTTTGTCCTACCGCTGCTCCTATAGGAAAATTGGATGATGTGGTACCTCCGCAAAAATAAATATCATTTGTAGTAGGATCTGCATGCACACCATATGCTTCATCTAATCCTGAACCTCCGTAATAAGTAGACCAGACAAGACTTCCCGCCTGATCCATTTTACTAACATAAGAATCATACCCTGCAACTAATATTCCCTGAGCTGCGCCCTGAATAGGAAAGTTAGTTACAGAGTTTACTTTCCCTACAAAAATCACATTGCCGTTTGCGTCTGTCGCAATCGAAGCCCCAAACTCGTTATTTAAACCGCCAAAATAGGTTATCCAGGGATCTATGAGTAATGGATAATTTTCATTGTATTTGTCAACTTTAAATACAATCTTTTTTTCTTCTGTCATTTCATACCTCGCTTTCACATCTTTTATTTTCCCCTCTATTTCCTGATATACTTTGGGCATGTATTCGGTTAATTGTCCTAAAGAAGTTGTTACAACAATATTTCCGTTCACTATTTTCAAATCGTCCTGCCCTGAATATTTCATCACAACATCATCTACTCTGCCGCCGGGATTAATTATTATGTCATATTTTAATCCTTCCGATTTCCCTCCTTTATAAAGTATGTCTATATTTTTATAAATATTTTTTTGCAACAAAGAATTATAACTTTTAACATGCGTAATCCCATTGCTGCAATGAGGGTAATAGAAATTTTTGTACCCTTCCACTTCATCCATTTTTATAACAGTTGAAAAAGAGTTACAACCAATAAAATCTACATCCACCCGGTGAGTATAACAATTCAGTTCTTCCCGGCTATAAAAATCCTCGGATGCATCTTCAGGTATGGGATCTGATTTAAGTACATAGCTTATACCTGTTTCACGGATAAATAATAATGTTCCGCCTCCATCTCCTGTAAATAGCACATCAGGCCTTATGCTTCCCTGGTCGTCTGCAATTTGTCCTTTGTTTTCGGTGAAACCGATACCTGCTCCTCTCAACCCTGAAGCAACAGAAGACGTTGAGCCGGCAAACGAAAAAAATTGCGAAAAAACAACCAGCAAAAAAAATAAGGTTGCTTTATTCGCTATACTGCTTTTTACAAAATGGCTTGCACTCATGGGGAATGTATTAATATTTATTTCCTTAAACTCGCTTATACAAAATACGAATGCCGGCGACTATAAACTCAGCAGTTTTTTTATTAATCGGAAGTTGAATACATATAAAATATAAGCTTTTGTATGTATCAAACAAATACATTATAATTAATGCAATTTCAAAACTTCTCCAACACTTTTTATTGATCGGAAGTTGAAATAGCAATAACTATTGCCCTTTTAAGATTTTCAATATCATTTTTAAGCGGTCGCATGATATATTCATGTATTATCCGTCTTATTATTGAATTAGTAGTTTAATAACCGAAGATTGCTGTTTGTTTACAGTGGATTTAATAAAATACATTCCCGGGGTAATGTTTTCTGTTTTACTGTTTAAAGTGTATTCATAAGATCCCGCAGAAAATTCCGCGCTCTCTATTGTCTTTATGTTTTTTCCCAGCATGTCCATCAATTGTAACTGAACATGGCCTTTGTTATTCAATGAAAATTTTATGGTACATGTTTCATCCGTTGGATTCGGGAAAACGGAATAATCAGTAAGTTCGATGTTCTCTTCAGTACCCGATATATTCCCGAAAATATTTATGTCATCTATAAATATATTATTACCACCGCCGCCTGTAAACTTAAACTTGATCATTGTATTTTGGTTATTCCAAAATGCAGAAGGTATTGTCGCAGTTTCTTGCCTCCAGTCTGTTGATGTGGGTATAAAAAAGGAGGTTATTGCCCCACTGGAATATAAGGGTTGTGCTAATCTGGAATAAATTGCCGTCCACGAGTTTCCACAGTCAGAGGATAAGTATACATCCAGCCTATCGTACGATGGTGTGCTTTTAGGTGCCGATGCTTGTTTAAAAGTAAGAGTGGGTGAGGTCATCTTTGACAGATCAAAAGAAGGGCCAATCAGTTCGGCAATATTTCCTGAAGAACTGCTATGATTAGGGAATATTACTGATTTTGCACCAGAGGCTGATGCAGAGGAAAACTGACCCCAGTTAATTGAATTAGTGGAATTGCGTATCCAATCGTTGTTAGGAATGGAACTCCCTTCAAATCCTTCAGAATAAAAAGAGCTATTGTATTTAGCAGTTGTAGAATACACCGTAACGTATGCGCTTTTTATTTCTGAATCGTTCCCATTCGCATTACTCGATGTCAGGGACACACTATAGCTGCCCGGTGTGTTATAAGTTACTGTAACACTTTGGCTCGTTGCTGTTGAAGGAGTTCCGCCTGGAAAGGTCCAATTCCAATTGGTACTAACACCATGATGACTTTTATCTGTGAATGTAACTGATGTTCCTGCACAAATCGAACGGGAAGAAACATTAAAGTCTGCAATAGGCGACCAAAGTAATGTAGAGGAAATACACGACATGGCTGCGGAAGCATCTATCCTGCCTGCACCCATAAGACCCACGCGCGTAGGGTTAGAACTGTTAATATTTGCTGCCGTACTTTTTAGACAATTGATAAGGTCAGTCTTCGATAAATTTGGATTCAGGGATTTCATTAAAGCAAGCAAACCCGCTACTAATGGACTGGCCATTGAAGTACCTGTGCTGTTTCCGTACTTGTTTCCGATTTTTGTACTATAGATATCATGTCCTGGTGCAGATACATCGATCCAGTTACCATAGGTGGAGGAAAAATGTTTTACATCACCACTATTTGTACCGGCAACCGAAATTACATTTGGATATGCTGCGGGATAAAAACGATTGGTGTCACCATTATTTCCGGCACCTGCAACCAAAATAGCTCCCTGTGCATAGGCCCAGGCCATTGCACTTTCGGATGTGGCGCTGTAATATTTTGACCCCCATGATATGTTTATTATATCTGCTTTATTTGCAACGGCATAAACTATTCCAGAATACCCGAATGAAATACTGGAAGCCACGGAACTTGCTTTTACACACATTAATTTTGTGCTATAACCTATAGATGCCACTCCGTTATTGTTGTTGGCTCTGGCACATGCAATACCAGCAACATGAGTTCCATGAGAGAAAGTTGAATCAGAAGGATCGGGGTTATTATCATTATTAGCCATATCATAACCATTTACATCATCAATATATCCATTGTTATCATCATCAATACCATTACTTGCTATCTCGCCGGGGTTTACCCATAGGTTTGCATTTAAATCGGAATGTGAACGTTCAATAGCATCATCAACAATTGCAACAACGATATTACTTCCGGATGAAAAATAGTTCCATGCGGCAGTAGCATTAATTTTACTTAAATGCCATTGAGAGGAAAAGTTCGGATCATTCGGGGTTATGCAGGGTTTGTTTAAAGGAACTCTTTCTGCATAAACTACCATTCCACTGGCTTCAATTTTTTTTATGATCGATAACACTTTTTGATGATCAGCAAATTCAAATTGATATGTATTTAAAAGGTCTTGTGAATTTTTTGCTGCAAAAAAAGGTTGTGATAATTTTGTGAAACTACACTCTTCAGCTATTTCCAAAAGAAATGGTAGAGAATTAACAGATAGATTTTGTGGATCTTGCTGCGGATCATATTTTACAGTGCAGCTTTCAGTAATACGAAACCAGATCCACCCATCAACATAATCTTCAGAAATGGTTTGTGCTTTTGTGTTTAAATAGAATAATTGTAAAGTGTTTATAAAAACCACAATAAGAAAAATATTTTTTTTCATAGTTAATTAAATAATCGGCTTAGATATGCAATACACTTAATTTCGTGTAAGTAGTCAAAATCAATTCTTGTCATAAGTCGTAAGTTGCTTTTGTGTGCTTTTACACATTAATGCAGCTAAACATCCAGTACAGATAGAGATTTTAATATATGTAAGACCTATTTATTTAGCCGCGAAGAAAGCTTAAAGAAGTAAAAAATAGGAAGTCGGAACCGGTTATAATATTAGGTTAGCAAAACCCGAATACCTTACTTTCTACTGGATATTTTATTGCCGACGGATTCCACCTCCCTTTAAACTTCAATTTATTTAGTATTTAATAACGATAGCCTTATTTGGATTTCATTCATATTTAATTATAGGGGAGTTCTAAAAATCAAATTGTTAATAAATAACGATATAACTAATTG
>CAZQIC010000181.1:0-6761 GCA_964593555.1 uncultured Bacteroidia bacterium
CTAAAAAAAAATACGGTTACATTTGTTAAAATCAATTAATAGAACCTCCCTTATTCTAAAAAGTTATAACAGGGGTAGTAGCTGGGTAAATTTGAATGTAAACGAATCCGATCTGTTAACAGATATTTTTTTCATAAATGACACATTGGGATATTGCGTGGGATGGAGCGGTATTATACTTAAAACAACTGATGCCGGAGCCACCTGGGCAACACAAACATCGGGCACAACGAACGATTTGAATGGAGTTTACTTTACACATATGGATACCGGGTATGCTGTTGGCGGATCAATTAGCAGCACACTTATTCTGAAAACTACCGATGGAGGTACGTCATGGAATTCAATGCCGACAACTTCTTCCAGTTTTCTTCAGTCTGTTTGTTTCCCCACTTCACAAATCGGTTACGCAGTGGGATGGAATGGTGAAATACTAAAAACTATTGATGCAGGGCAAACATGGACACAACAAACATCAGTAAGTCTCAACGGCAACATGGATATTGTTTTCACAAGTTCTAATGTGGGGTATATTGCAGGAGGCTCTGCAACAGCGGCCAATATTCAAAAAACAATTAATGGCGGTGCTACATGGGTTGACCAGAGTCCAAGCGGTGTATCAAACGGCCTGTTAGGAATTTATTTTTCTTCAACAAATACGGGGTATGCTGTTGGAGCCAGTGGCACAATTATTAAAACAATTAATGGAGGGGTTGGATTTGAAAAACAGATACAGGATAACTTCATTACAATGAATAACCCTGTAAGTGATTTAGCAATTATTCAAATACCTGATTTTATAAGCGGTTCGGCAAGTGTTAGTATTTATTCCGCTGAGGGAAAAAAAGTATTTGAAAATTATTTTTACTCAGGAAACATTGAAATACAACTAAGCCAACTTTGCAATGGGATTTTTTACGTGGAAGTTATAAGCAGGGAAAACCGTGAGGTGAAGAAGTTTGTAAAGCTTTAATTAAACCAACTGGCATCTTTGACTCAAAGATGCTACAAATAAAATCCCCCCGATTACTCGGGGGGATCCTCCTAAAAACCATGGCAATGGTTCAGGATGCACAACAAAATTAATTGCCGTGTTTATTGTTTGGAGTCAGTTTTCTTTTCTGATTGTTCCATTTCGTTTCTCAACGCTGAAAGTGCTTCGATATCACCAAGAGTTGTTTTCTCAACATTATCCTTTACTTTCTTAACAGCTTTCTTTGCTTCACCTGATGCTGTCGGTGAAGTTTTTTCAGCTGATAATTTATCGTCGTAAGTTTTAGCATGAGAAACAATTATTTTCTTGTTCTCTTTTGAAAACTCAAGCACTTTAAAGTCAAGTGTTTCTTCAGCTACTGAATTCTTTCCATCTTGTTTTACCATATGTCTGTTTGGAGCGAATCCTTCTACACCATAAGGTAAAGAAACGATAGCGCCTTTATCCATAACATTTACAATAGTACCTCTATGAACAGAATCAACAGTGAACACTGTTTCGAACACATCCCATGGATTTTCTTCCAACTGTTTGTGCCCAAGACTTAATCTACGGTTCTCTACTTCAAGCTCTAATACAACCACCTCGATCTTGTCTCCTATTTTTGCAAACTCAGATGGATGTTTTATTTTTTTAGACCATGAAAGATCAGAGATGTGCACCAACCCATCAACACCTTCTGCTAACTCTACGAAAATTCCGAAGTTAGTGAAGTTGCGAACTGTTGCTGTATGCTTAGATCCTTTTGGATATTTAGTAAGGATATCAGCCCAAGGATCAGGAGTTAATTGTTTAACACCTAATGACATTTTACGTTCTTCTCTGTCTAATGTTAACACAACAGCTTCTACCTCATCCCCTACTTTAAAGAAATCCTGCGCTGTTCTTAAGTGTTGTGACCAAGACATTTCAGATACGTGGATCAAGCCTTCTACACCGGCAGCAATCTCTACGAAAGCACCATAGTCAGCTATAACAACAACTTTACCTTTTACTTTATCACTAACAGCAAGTGTTGTATTCAATGAATCCCAAGGATGCGCAGAAAGTTGCTTCAATCCAAGAGCGATACGTTTTTTCTCGTTATCAAAATCAAGAATAACCACATTGATCTTCTCATCCAATTTAACCACTTCTTCTGGGTGATTGATACGACCCCATGAAAGATCCGTAATGTGAATAAGACCATCAACACCGCCAAGGTCAATGAATACACCATAAGAAGTAATATTCTTAACAGTACCTTCCAATACTTGCCCTTTCTCTAATTTAGATATAATATCTTTTTTCTGTTGTTCAAGTTCAGCTTCGATAAGCGCTTTGTGAGAAACAACAACGTTTTTAAATTCGTTATTGATCTTCACCACTTTAAACTCCATTGTTTTACCTACGTAAATATCATAATCACGAATAGGCTTAACATCAATTTGCGAACCAGGTAAGAATGCTTCAATACCAAATACATCAGCAATAAGACCGCCTTTTGTACGACATTTAACAAAGCCTTTAATAACTTCATCTTTCGCCAACGCCTCATTAACCCTCTCCCATGATTTCATTGCACGGGCAGTTTTATGAGAAAGAATTAGCTGACCCGTTTTATCTTCCTGGCTCTCGATATAAACTTCAACTTTATCTCCAGGTTTTAGATCCGGGTTATAACGAAACTCAGATACAGAAACTACTCCGTCTGATTTATAACCGATGTTTACTACAATTTCTTTTGTGTTCTTAGAAACAACTGTACCCTCGATGATCTGATTGTCGGCAATTGTTTTAAGAGTTTTTTCGTAAAGAGATTCTAGGTTTTCTCTTTCTGATTTACTGTAATTCTCCTGTTTCTTTCCTATTGAATTCCAATCGAAATCTGCTGAAGGAGTTTCTAATACTAATGATTCTTTATCTGCCATGGTGGCTTTACTATTTATGCTTCGGTGTTGGGCCTGAAGCGGGTTTAACATTCCTGTTCCAACATGACAGGAGTTCCCATTAAAAAGGGGTCGCAAATGTACGAAAAAATCGATAATTATTGAAAAATAATGGCCGAAAAAACCATTAAATAACCTAAAAACATGGGTTATCGGGAAAATCTCACTTATCCGTAGTTAAAGATATTTCGGATATCCTTAAAAAGCTTTCCGGACTATTTTGAAGCTCGGTCACAGGGCGGAGTATATACGCAGAATTCAACTCACAATTCTTTATCGGTCTCATATCCAGGTAAGCAATTTCCTGTACTACATAAACCTTTTTATATAAATGCCTACTCAGGTTTGTGAGCACGAGTCCGGGATTTCCATTTGCCCTTTCGAATGAAATACCTCCATAGTTATAAATAGTATACAATCCGGGATGTACATCAATTACGACAAAATTATTGTTAGGTTCAGATTTGAAAAAATTTAAAACGAAATTATTTTCACGAACTATTGACTGCTTGTTCACGAAACGATTTTCGGCGGCATTAGGCAGATAAAAAATAAAACAAAGAATAGAAATAACAACTGCTATATATGACCGCTCTTTTATAAAATTCACCTGGTATAATGCCCATGCTGCAAATACGGAGCTACAAATTGTAAAAACAAGGAATAACCTACTCTGCGAGGGATGGTTCGCCAACGAAACGCTGAATATGGTAATGATCATCCACATTGAAACAAGACAAACAGTTAATATAACAGCGAATGCTTTTCGGTTAGGATTAAATGTTATTTTTTTGCGGACCAAATAAATAATAAAAACGATGATCGCAACTAGAGAAAAAATATTTATTGCATTTGCATAAGGCAGATCGTTACTAAAATCGAACATAGAAGTGATATACAATTTAGTATTCGAAATACTATTTCCTATTGATGCTGCCTTATTCACTGGCAACTCATTGTCTTTGAATTTAAATATTCGCTGCCATAACGAGGGAAGCATTAGTAAAGGAATAAATGAATAAATAACCAGGTTAGGTTTAACATTTTCCCATTTTATTTTTTTTAGAATAAAAAGAAGAAGTAAAATGATGACCATTTGAAAAATAGCCTCATACCGGGTATTAGCAAACAGCAATAAGTTAGCGACAAGCAACAACAGCGCTTCGGAAGTTTGTTGCTTTATATAGATGTATAAGCACAACAACGAGATGGTAAAGAATACCATATAAATAAAATCAATTCCGCCGGAAGTTGCTAACTGCGCAATAAGAGGCTGTGCGACAATAAAGAACTGCATAGCAATGGCCCAGAAAATTCCCCAATACTTTCTCGTGACAATATGAACTATTGAAAGAAAAATAAAAAGCAAAATAAAATTGACCACAAACACATTTGCAACACGATAACCTGTAATTGCATGGATGATATGAACAAAAAACGGTAAGGTGAGCGGACGCAATTCTATTTCTTCTCCTAAGGGATAAAAATTATTATAATACCAAAGGCCTTCCAGCACATTGCCAACTTTTTTCTGAAACACCATTGATTTTGAAACCGACATTACATTGGATTCGTCGGCCAATACTTTTAACCCGCAAGGAACAGAAGTAAATATAATTATCGTAATAAAGAGCGATAACAGTAATCCTGTTCTATTTGTTTTGATCAGTTCACTTATTTTATCCTTGTTCCTTTTTAAATAAACTATTATCGCGCTTATCCATAATAAAAACAAGACAACAAAAAAGTAATATGATGTATTTAAAAAATAGGTCCGCATACGTCCCAGATCACTCGTTGTATAGTAGAAGAATATAGCTGCGGCAATATTGACTATCCAAAAAATAAAAAGCTGGACCCGTGAGTTTAACATCTTATTATAATGCTGTTTTTTTATTCGAATCTTTTATTAACGCAAAGGTAATTACAATTGCCGTAGAGAGTAAAAACAAATTACGGGTAAACAAAAGTACGGTCGCTTTTAATGTAGGTGCTTCCCAGAGGTATACATAGTAAGGCAAATTAATACTGTTGTGTATAAATTCAGTAAAATACATATAAGGAAATATAGGAGTCGTGAGCGCACATGCAATGATAAATAATGCGGCAGCAATTTTATTATAGATATGCTTAAACGACAGTAACGCAAAAATGGGTACAATCCATAAAATATACTGCGGAGAAAAAACTTTAGAGAACAGCATGGAAAATAACAATGTAACCATAATGACTTGAATAAATTGCTGAGGCATTGCCTTTGCGTAATTCAGCTTTGGATCAATTGCCATAGGCTTAATTGTATTACGCTTTTTCATCAAACCTTTTACAAATAACAAAAACAAAACAAGTGTAGATAACAAAACAACAAATGTTGAAACGGCAACAAAAAATTGCGTGTGTGGTGATAATAAATTAAATGCACCATAACCATAAGTGACGTGAACAGGCATGCCGCAATAATTCAGCATCATTAAACAAGAACTATATAAGGTTTCCAACTGCAATCCCCGGGCGGAGTGATAGGTTAAAAAATCAAGGGTTTTCCAACCTTTTAAAATAAGAAAAGGTAAAAATATAAGGAAGGTAAATAATGCCAATGCAAAAACTCTTTTCGCCACATCTTTTAATATTTGCATCCTCCCTCTTATGTTAAACGAAAGCGAGCCCGCAATAAAAACAGGCACGAGTAACAATGGAATTAGTTTAAAATTTATTCCTGCTGCTAAAACAAAAAAAGAAAATGCCCAATGAAACCTGCTAAAGAGAAGTAAAACAGAAATAAAGATCATTCCTCCCAGCCAAAAATCCATTCTTTCGTACAAAAAATTACTTAGAAAAATACCTGTGATCACAAATATGAAAATCCCGACAATATCGGGTTGTAGAAATAATGTGGGCTTAACCAATTGGTAAATCAACAGTCCCAGAAGCAACAGATCAAAAAGCAGGTACCGGAGCTTAAAAATAAATCTCCAGGAGTTAAACGTGGAATCTCCGTTGGAATCTGTTTTAGAAAGTAATGATGGGGCCCACATCCAGGCAACTGCTAAAGGAGGATACTCCATAATATCCTTGCTTGATAGATCAATGAGATGCGGGCGGGACTTGGCTTTGGTATAATCAGACGCGTAGGAGTGATATACTACTATATCACTCCCCTGAGCCTGAAACCAAAAACAAAAGAAAAATCTTGCAGCTAAATATTGAACAACAAGAATTATAAGAACACTTCTTTGAAAGGAATTCAATCCTTCTTAAAAAATTATTGAGCGTTTGCTGTCTTTACAATACTCTTAGTAGTTGTATGAAGATTCGCATCAACAAACTGTACGAAATAAGAACCCGCTGAAAATTTAGACATATCAATAACGTCTGTTTTTTCGCTTATAAGAACACAAGCTCCTGTAACGTTCAATACTTTTATTTTCGTCACAACACTTGCCTCCTTAGAATATTTAATGTTTAATTTATCTACAACTGGGTTTGGATAAACGCTGATCCCTGCAATCTCTTCATTCACCTGAGTTGCAATCCCAGTAATAGTGGTCGTAGATGTTGATGTAGATGTCGATGTTGAAGTCAACGTAGATGTGCTCGTATGTGTAGACGTTATACTTGTAATGCTTTTTGTTTGTGCTGCAAATGGGCTGAAAGATTTACTTTCTGATGCCATGCTTGATGTAAAAGCACTAACATAAACGGCAGAAATAGTAACTAACCCTAAACAAATAAGGGAAGCTTTTAGATTTTTAGTAGCTCTTTTTGTCATGATATTGTAGGTTTTATTTATGGTGGGTTCTAAAAATTCACTTTTAGAGATTTGACTAAAAATCGGAGAA
>CAZQIC010000182.1:0-6687 GCA_964593555.1 uncultured Bacteroidia bacterium
TCCTGTGACGGTATCCATTGCAGCAGAAACTATTGGTGTGTTGAGCTTTATGCTTTTTGTAAACTGCGAAGAAATATTAACCTCGCGAGGAAGAACTTCTGAATAAGCCGGAACTAGTAGTACATCGTCGAAGGTGAGCCCTTCACCGAGAAATTTGGAACTGTCTGATGACATATGAACTTTATTACTAATAAAATTCTCGCAAATTTAGTAAAAAATACCGGCTTATGAAATTGTATGAAAATATTTACAAAAGATTACTGGTCAGGGAGTAGATAAGGAAACCGGCAGCACCTTGCCATTAAATATTTGTTGCCCTTTTAAAGCAAAATCGCCTACAAACCTTGCCATTTCAGCTGCACTCACAGGAGCTTTATACCCGGGAAAGGCCTGGGTCAACATTTCTGTTTGAACCGCTCCTAAACAAAGGCAATTGACCGATATGCCAAGCGGCTTAAATTCCTCCGCCATACATTCTGTTAATACACTGAGGGCACCTTTGCTTGAACTATAAGCTGAAAGCCCGGAAAATTTTGCAGATCCCTGGAAACCGCCCATACTCGAAATATTTAAAATATGTGAGGGTGGACCTTGTTGTTTCTCCATCAAGGGAAGCAAACTCTTTACCAGCTGGAAAACCGAAAAAACATTTACTGAATAAATTTTTTGTAATTCTTCTAACGAAAAATCTGTAAAAGGTTTATTAATGAGTGACCCCGCATTATTAATAAGGACATTAACAGCACCTAGTTCCGTTTTTATGAAGGATGCTAACTGATTGTAATTTCCTGACTCCAGATCAAAACTTATTGTTTTGAGCTTTGCTGTTTTAACACTTTCACACTCCGACTGTAGCTTATCAAGAAGAACTTTATTACGGGCTATTGCAACAACATTATGCCCAAGCGAATAAAGCAACTTTGCGGTTTCATATCCTATTCCCTTACTGGCGCCGGTTACAACAACGTTCATGATATCATATTCTTACACCAATTACCAGCACATCATCCACCGATTCATGATTGCCCTGCCATTCTTTTAGTGTCTCTTCGATTACATTATATTGCTGATCCATCTGACGATCGCATATTTCAAGCAGCAATTCTCCGAATTTTTTGATCATGAATTTTTTTCCATCCACACCTCCAAATTGATCTGCATAGCCATCGGAAAAGATGTAAAAGGCATCTCCTTTTTCCAATTGTTTTTCACTTACAGTAAATTGTTTATTTGTATCAAAACCACCGCCGATAGGAAATTTATCTCCTTTAATTTTTTCGATCTGCTTATCCCTGATGAAAAACAACGGCCTGTTAGCGCCGGAATAATAAAGTATATTCTTTTTAAGATCAACCATACATAGCGCCAAATCCATGCCGTCGCGGGTAGTTGAAGATTGATTTCCCTGTTTGAGAGTAAACGTTATTTTTTCATCCAGCTTTTGTAAAACCGTATGTGGCATTAACTCTTTTTCATCGTTCACAATCTCATTCAAAGATGAATTTGCAACAATGGATAAAAAAGCTCCCGGAACACCATGACCGGTACAGTCTATTGAAGCCAGGTAAACTCTGTCACCTTTATCTGCATACCAGTAAAGATCGCCGCTAACAATATCCCTTGGTTTATAGAAAATAAAGCTATTTGGCAATTTTAATTTAATATCATCCATGTAGGGCAAAATAGACCTTTGCAAACGCTGCGCATAATTTATACTGTCGGTAATGTCTTTATTTTTAACATCCAGTTCTTCTTTTTGTGCGCGTATTTCAGCAGTACGCTCGGATATTATTTTCCTTAAACTATAGGTAGACCATGCCACAGCCCCCCATACCACCAATGCGAGAACAACAATGTAAGAGATGTATGCCCACCATGTTCTGTACCAGGGAGGAAGTACTATGAATGAGAAAACAGCCTCTGAGGATTCTTTTCCGTAAACGTTCCTGCTCTTCACCCTGAAATGATAAGTGCCTTCGTAAAGATTTGTATAATTTGTTTTTGTCTCCGAAGTCCAATTACTCCAGGTTTGATCATTACCTTCCAAGAAGTAGCTGTAAATATTTTTCGATTCGTCCTCAAAACTATTTGAAGCAAAGTTAAAAGACACTGAATTTAATTTGTAGCGAAGTTCAAAAGAGGTTTCGTCATTATTTGACTGTAAACCGGCACCGGCATACAATAATGAATCTTTACCAACAACTATTTTACGGATCATAGATGCATACTTAAGGCTTGCATTGTTCACTATCCTGCTGTCATATCTATAAAGTCCATCAGGCCTCCCGATCCATGTAACACCATTCTCCTCAGAAAAAATTGCATGAGTTATCTCTTTTGTCATTTTTAAGAAAGCAGATTCTTCCCAATTGTACCCGGATTTTTCATCTCCAACAAGATACCCCACGCTTTCGGCTTCCTTTTTCGCATTTGAATAAATTGCAAGCCACATTGTATTTGTAAAAACAAATGCGCGGTGTACGCCAATAAGCTTCCCCGTAGTAAACTCGCCAATCCTAAACAATTCAAAGTCAATCTTCCTATTATTTCTTTTAACAGCATACAAACCTTTATCGGTTGCCAATACTATTTGTCCATGAAATTTTGCCGCCCATACGGAACCTTCTACAAAACCATTTGATTCATTGTGTATATAAGGATTAAAAATGCCATCCTCCTTTACTAATTCAATTACGCCTTCACTATTTGTTCCTAACCAAATATGCTTATCGTCCTCTTCCTGAATGTTTACTATTTCGCTTTGTAAATTTTCAATTTTAGTGATCTTCTCATTAAAATTTTTTACTATCATGAACCCGGTTTCTATTCCCAGGTAAATGATCGTTGAATCGAATGAAGAAGCTTTGACAGAACTAACCAAGCCATTCATCTCTAATCTGAGAACACCTTTTGTATCGATGGAATAGAGGCCATGATTTGTTGCAACTAATAATTTTTGGCTGCTGACTTTCCCAAATAAAGTAAGGTCCCAGCATTCCGTTTCTATTCCTTTTACTTTTTCAAATGCTCTTTCACTATTATTATTTCTCAAGACAAATACCCCGTTTAAAGTAGCCACATATAATTCATTGTTAAACCGGGCAATCGCTTCAACGCTTCCTTCCAATCCTTTATAATTACTATAAAAAGTTATTGGAGAAAGTATATCTACCTTCGAAATTCCATTTGCAAGAGCAAGCCATAATTTATTTTCGGCATCTACATATTGATGATAAACGGTTTCTTGTTGTAATCCTTCCTTTCTTGTAAACTGGCTTATAAAATTTCCGGCCGTATCAATAACAATAACTCCTGCGTTTAAAGTTCCAATTGATATAAGGTCATCCGAAACCGAAACTGCATTATAAACGAGACTGTTTATTATTAAATCGTTGCAATTATTTTTAAAAGGCTTAAAACGGGCCATGGGAAATTCTTTGGATGGCTCTTCAAAAGAAACAAGCCCCTGAGACCGGGTATCAATTAACATTTTCCCTTTTGAAACGGGCAGCATAAAATATATTTTTTCAACGCTCATAATTTCTGTACCAGGCACAAGAACAAATTCATTCCCGCTCCATTTTAATATCCCTACATTATCATCTCTTACATACAGATCATTGTTTACTTTGAATAAAATATGAAAACCATTCTTAGGTTTGAACATTTTCATTTTATCCCCATCCCAACAGAAAATCGTTTTTGAGGTTTGAAAAAAAACTTTTCCGTCATCCAGAACAAATGTTTTCCAAACTTCCGCAAATTCCTTGTCCTTTATTTTTAATTTTTCAAGCAAAGAAACATAAGTCATCTGACCCGATGCGTTTGGAGCCAGGAAACCAATTTCACCTGAAGCGCCAACATATATTTTGCCACTTTTTTTATCTACAGCGAGAGAACGAACTGTTGTTTCGTTTGGTATTAAAATAGTACGCCACGTAACGCCATCAAACTCTAACACGCCGGCATTGTTACCGAAATACATTACCCCTCTATTATCCTGGACTATTGCCCAGTTCTGAGGCAGCTCTTTATAATCTTTGCTCGAATAATTTTTAATCGGATATAAACCTCTTTCATCAATATGCTGCGCCAACATGGACACAACCGACAGGAAAAAGAAAATAAAAAACGCAGGCAACCTGGTTTTTGATGAAAGAAAATATTTATTGAAAATAAACATTAGTGTACAAATATACTCATCGGCATGCCGCAAACAAAAACCCCGCACCGATTTATCGGTACGGGGTTTACAAGAAGACTATTTATCAGCGAATAATTACCCTACTTACTTTAGTAGTTTCATTGTTTTTCATCTGCATCAGGTAAACTCCTTTAGGCTTATCTGAAAGATCAATGCTCAATGATTGTTTTTGCAGTCCCGCATTCAGAACCGTTTCATAAACACCTTGTCCCGTTATATTAAAAATACTGATCACGGTTTTATCATCAGTGGTGATTCCCTCAAAAGCCACAGTAAAAACTCCGTTTGAAGGATTAGGATTAACGACCATACTTGATGAAGCAACTTCATTTTTGATCCCTATCATTCCAGCTGATGCCCTTGCAGCAGTATTGGATCTACTATCATTATAATTTTTACTTGATGTGCATGCATAAGGCGGCAAAATTGAAATAAAATACCGAGCAGTATCAGTAGTTGGAGGAGTTATGTCATTCCAAGTATTTGGATTTCCGCCTGCTGCGATTGAATCAAGCAGCACCGGATTAGGATTTGAAAAAGTAAAGCGGTAGATATAATATTTTACCGGTGTATAACCAATATAATCATTCCAACTCAAATTAATTTGAATACCCGTTCCTAAATTTGCCTGCAACAATACTGTCCTATGGAAGCTGCTTGTATCTGAAACATTACCACATGAATCAACCGCTGCAATCTTATACCTGAAAGGCTGAACAAAAGGATTCGCGATTGGACTATTATCAATATAATGACTTAAGCCTGTAACTGGAACATTTCCAATCAAAACGTAAACTCCTGTTGTTGCCGTTTCGCGATACACATTTACCGACTCAATGTTACCCGGATAACCGCTATCCTCCCAAACAACTTCATTCTTCTTAGTCGCGGTATCAAAACTTACCATACATATCTCAGCTGCAAACGGAGGACTGCATTTTAATTTAACCGCCCAAACATCATATGCCCCCTTGTTCGTACCAACATCTCCATTGTTATTGCTGGCGGTTTGAGTAACTAACAGATAACCATTATCGCTCGCTTGTGCAATATCGAATGCATATTTGTAATCATTATTGTCTGTACCATCAACACCATTTCCTCCTATACTCTGATACCATTGCGGATTACCATTATTATCAACCTTGGTAACCCAGATATCCTGCGCACCATGATAAGTTGTCACCATTCCGCTACTTGAAAATGTATACCCGCCTATAATATAGCCTCCATCGGCAGTTGGAAAAATTTTCTGGATCACATCTGAACTATCACCTCCATAACTTTTCTGCCACTCTTCATTTCCCAGTGAATCCAATTTCACGACCCAGCCATCAGAATACCACTGACTCAATGTTGTATCAACATCCCCGTCACCTAATATTGCATAACCTCCAACAAGAACTCCTTTATCACTTGTATAAACAGCAGAATATGCGGCATCATGATCGGTGCTGCCCATTCTTCTGTTCCATAATTTATTTCCTGCTGTATCTATCTTAAGGATCCAATAATCGTAACCGCCAATATCATTATAACTTACATCGAATGTTGAATCGGACCATGTGTTACCCGCAACATAAACAACATTTTCATTCCCTGTTATAGTATATAGATTGTCTTCATAATTTCCACCATAATTTTTTTGCCAGATCATATTACCGCTAGCAGATAATTTGAAAACCCAAAAATCCCTGTCACCATAATTATTTGTTAAAAATATATCACTGGATTCGGAAATTGCTCCTATATAATAAGACCCATCAGCATGCCTATATATGCTTGTTACCTCCTCATAACCACTTCCTCCAAAATCTTTTTGCCATTGAATTGCACCCGTCTTGTCTAACTTAACAACCCAAACATCCCAACTACCATAATTGGTATCAAGGTCTCCGTCATTCGACTGGGCATCAGCTACAAAAACAAAACCACTGTCAGGTGTTTGAATAATTGCTTTCCCCCATTCGGCTCCTGTACCGCCATAGGTTTTAGTCCATTGTGTATCACCAACTGCATTGATTTTTACAACCCAAACATCGGAACTTGCACCCCCATGAAGCCCATGAACATCCTGATCATCAGAATAGGTGGTTGCACAATAAATATAACCACCATCAAAAGTATTAGCTATGGTTCCCGGGAAATCATCGCCTGCTCCTCCATAATTTTTTTTCCACTGGATCTGTTTATTTACCTGTGCAAAGGTGGCAGTACAAAAAACTGCAAGAATAATAAATGCACTAATTTTTAGATAGACGTTTTTCATTTTATTATATTTATTCGGTTAAGGGATATTTAAAATCAAATAATCAATAAGCGCTAAAGTTAACAATTTAGAAGGGACAAAAAAACGGGAATTTCGCATTAACAATGACTCTCGAAGAATTTAAAAACGAGAAAAACAGAAAAATCGATAAAAAATGTACTTTAAAGTAGTATTTGCTCATTTTAATTAGATTTAGAAGTTTAATATATAGCAT
>CAZQIC010000183.1:0-6685 GCA_964593555.1 uncultured Bacteroidia bacterium
AAATCAGGAAATAAATTTCAGGTTAAAGAATAAAGCTTCCATTAAAAAATGGATCAACGCTTCTATAAAAACAGAGAAGAAAAAACCGGGTAAACTTTGTTTTATTTTTTGCAGTGATGATTATTTGCTTGGACTAAATAAAAAGCACCTCAGCCATAACACACTTACCGATATTATTACTTTCGATTACTCTAAAGAAACAAAAGATATCTCAGGTGATATTTTTATAAGTATTGATCGTGTGAAAGAGAATGCAAAAAAATTCGGAGTTGAATTTGAGAACGAGTTACATCGTGTTATTATACATGGGGTATTACATATTATAGGATATAAGGATAAAGGAGCAGCACACAAAAAGAAAATGACTCAGATGGAGAATAAGTACATGAAACTTATTTAGCTACAACTGACAATTACAATTTTTAGAAAACCAGATTTTGGTATTGGGAAGCAGTGTTTTTAATCTTTCCTGTTGCTCATCACTAATAAGGATAACACGCAGATCAAGCTCCTTTAATTTGGTTAAATATTTCAATTCTTCAGGGAAATCGCTCAGGTTATTGCTCCAGAGATCAAGCATAATTAAGTTGTTCAGGTTGCCAATTTGATTGGGCAGTGTGTATAACTCGTTTTGGTTTACATTTAAATATTTCAAATTAGGTAAGCCGCCAATTTTTGTCGGCAATGTTTCAATACTGTTTTTAGAGAGGATTAGAAATTGTAATTGTTTCAGCGTATCAATCCATTCAGGAACTGTTTTGAGTTTATTTTTACTTAGGTCGAGGTATTGCAAATTTTTGAACTTCAATATTTCCGGCGGGAATGCAGCCAATTTTTGTTTACGCAATACCAGCTTAATTACGTTGTCAGGATTTTTCAACGCCTCCTGCAAATTGGTATACCCACTCATGGTATCCAGTGCCAAAGAATCCAGCAACTGGGCATGCGATTTTTTTGTCAAACACACGATTGACAAAAACAGAATTGCTATTGTAATTATCCTCTTCATTTACCCAATACCTTTAAGGTATTTTCCTTATCTATCAACAACTGTTCCTTTAATTCATCTAAGCTACCAAACTTTACCTCATTACGTAATTTTTCTAAAAAAGATACTCTTATGTGTTCGCCATAAATATCCTTATCAAAATCAAAAATATTTACCTCAATTGTTTTTTCTTTACCATCAACTGTCGGATTCATACCAATACTCATCATCCCCGAATATTTTTTTTGCCCCACCACTATTCTAACTGCATAAATCCCATCAACCGGAATCAGTTTGTTTTGATCATGAATTTCGATATTCGCGGTTGGATAGCCTAAAGTGCGTCCCAATTGTTTTCCTTTCACCACTGTTCCTGAAATAAAATATTCATACCCCAAATATTTATTTGCTGTTGGAACATCCCCCTGTTCTATCGCTTTACGGATGCGCGTAGAGCTTATTTCAACATGATCAATATCCTTAGCAGGTATTTCCTCTACTTCAAAACCATATATATGGGCATTCTGCTGCAAATGTTCGAACGAGCCTTCCCTGTTTTTCCCAAAATGATGATCGTAGCCGATTACTAGCTTGTGGGTATGTATTTGATCCACTAAAATATTCTTTATAAACTCCGTAGAAGAAAGAAGGGAAAACTCCCTTGAAAAAGGGTGAATTATCAGATTTTCAATCCCCGCTTTTTCCAGCAATTCTGTTTTTTCTTCTACTGTATTTAGCAGTTTCAATCTTTTATTTCCGGGATCCAGCACCATCCTTGGATGGGGGTGAAAAGTAAGAATAACGCTTTCTCCGTTGCTTTTAAGGGCAACTTCTTTTAATCGATTAATCACTTGTAAATGCCCAAGATGTACCCCGTCAAAGGTCCCTGTTGTTACTATTGGCTTTGATATATTCTTTACCTCGCTTATGTTTTTATACATCCTCATAACAGGCTGCAAAGGTATTGTTTTAACACTTCACCCGTGCATATTTTCAGTCCCCTTCAATCAGATGAAATGGGTTTTAGCTTAGACGAAAAACAATGGCAAATCATTGTTGATTTATATGAATAGAAAACTTCACAAACATCCCTCATTTTTAAAAAAAAATACTACTTTCGCATGCAGAATTTGAAGCGGTTGATCCGCATAATTTATAAAAACGATTAGCTAATGTTAAAAGGAAAAATTTCACAGGTTATCGGGCCTGTAATCGACGTGAGTTTTGATGGTGCGGAAGTAAAACTTCCAAATATTTTGGATGCACTTGAGGTAACCCGCCCTGATGGCAGTGTTGTTATTTTGGAGTGCCAGCAGCACATTGGAGAAGACACTATTCGCGCGATCGCGATGGACTCAACCGATGGTCTTAGCCGCGGAACAGAAGTTGTTGCAAAGGGAACACCTATAAGAATGCCGGTTGGAGAACAAATTAAAGGCCGCCTTTTTAACGTAGTTGGAGAATCTATTGACGGTATTGGAAAAGTGAGTAACGAAGGTGGTGCTTCTATACACCGCACTCCTCCTAAATTTGAAGACCTTTCTACTTCAACTGAAGTATTATTTACTGGTATTAAAGTAATTGACCTTATTGAGCCTTATTCAAAGGGTGGTAAAATTGGTTTGTTTGGTGGTGCAGGTGTAGGTAAAACTGTATTGATCATGGAATTGATCAATAACATTGCAAAAGGTTATGCAGGTCTTTCTGTATTTGCAGGTGTGGGTGAAAGAACACGTGAGGGGAATGACTTATTAAGGGAGATGATCGAATCGGGAGTTATTAAATATGGTGATGCCTTTAAGGAATCTATGGAAAAAGGCGGATGGGATTTGAGCAAGGTAGATAAAAACGAATTGGCTAAATCACAAGCTACATTGGTGTTCGGACAAATGAATGAGCCTCCAGGGGCACGTGCACGTGTTGCACTTTCAGGATTAACAATGGCGGAATATTTCCGCGATGGTGATGAAAAATCAGGAGGAAGAGATATTCTTTTCTTTATCGATAATATTTTCCGTTTTACACAAGCAGGTTCTGAAGTATCGGCTCTTTTAGGTCGTATGCCTTCAGCAGTTGGTTACCAACCTACTCTTGCTTCTGAAATGGGATTGATGCAGGAACGTATCACTTCTACTAAGCGTGGATCTATCACATCTGTACAGGCGGTTTATGTACCTGCAGATGACTTGACTGACCCTGCTCCGGCAACAACCTTTGCCCACTTGGACGCAACAACCGTATTGAGTCGTAAAATTGCTGAGTTAGGAATTTATCCTGCAGTGGATCCTTTGGATTCAACCTCAAGAATTCTTTCTCCTGCGGTTTTAGGTGATGCTCATTATAACACAGCTCAAAGAGTAAAAGGAATTTTACAGCGTTATAAAGAGTTACAGGATATTATTGCGATCCTTGGTATGGATGAGTTATCTGAAGAAGATAAATTAGCTGTACACAGAGCACGCCGTGTACAACGTTTCTTATCTCAGCCGTTCCACGTTGCTGAACAATTCACGGGATTAAAAGGAGTGTTTGTTCCGATCGAAGAAACAATTAAAGGCTTTAACATGATCATGGATGGCGAAGTAGATGAGTATCCTGAAGCCGCCTTTAACCTTGTTGGTACTATTGAAGAAGCGATTGAAAAAGGTAAAAAAATATTAGCAGAAGCAAACTAGATATGCAACTCGAAATAATTACACCTGACAAACAGCTTTATAGCGGAGAAGTTATGTCTGTGATTGTGCCAGGCAAAGAAGGTTCGTTCGGAATATTGAAAAATCACGCGCCTATTATCTCTACACTTAAAGCAGGAAAAATAAAAGTTACTGATACTCAAAAAAACACTCAGCTGTTTGAAATAAAAGGCGGTGTTGTTGAGGTATCTAAAAACAATATCACTGTTTTAGCTCAGTAATTTAATTTATTAAACAAAAATAAAAACCTGTACTTAATAAGTACAGGTTTTTATTTTTAGTGGGCTATCTTTCGAGTTACTTGACAAGCATTTTCGCTTTCTCACTAACGATATCTGCAAAAGAACGATTTTCGATTTTGCTTTCTAACCAACTGATGAAGTCAAAATATTCAAATACTCTTCTCTCGTAGGGATCCTTCTCCAGCTTTAACAGATCGTCATGGAATTTTTTAAATGCATTTATCAGCTCCTGCTTTCCGCTAATCCTTGGAATATCTGTTTTAATAAAGTTCAATAAGCCTGATTCAAATTTATAAAGGCGTTTTCTTTTGTAAAGATACCTGTAGGTTGGTTTAACAATATACTCCAGTGAATCGCTTTTGCCCATTTCAAAATGCACCAACAAACTCAAAATTTTAGAAGCACAAAAAATGTATTGCACATCATCTGCTGCGGTATCATTTATTATTTTGTTTAGCCACTTAAGTGCGTCTGAATATCTGCCCGCCCCAAAGTATACATGACCTATCTGGTAAAGCATATTGAAATACGCTGTAACCGGCATCCGGTTTTTCATGCTCAATATTTTTTCTGCATCAGCTTCTACTAACAAAACCAATTCCTTAAATCTTCCGGTCGAAATGGCAAGTCCTATTTCAATACTAAACACCCTAGAAAAAATTGTCTCATCTCCTTTAGTAGAATTAACCGGAATGGATTTTATTTTGTCTACCAGCCAATAACACTCGTCGTATCTTTTTGTCCTATGACAGGAAACATAATGGTTATGTAATCCATTTACATAGTTAGAAGAATCGGAACTGCGTTCATAATCTAATTCAGTTGCAGTCAAGTAATACTTGCTGCTTTGATATGACTTTTCATAATCGCCCAGAAAGTAATAATAAGCAGCAAGTGTATTATAATATAATATTGATGATAAAGCGGAGTTGAATTTAGATTTATCAATTTTTAACAACGCCTCAATTTTCTGGTTGGCTTTATCTTCATCCTCTTTTGTCCTTGCTTCCCCCATTGTTTCTACAAGAGACACCATTTCATCCTGTATTCTGAAAAACTGCTGTACCTCCAATTCATTTTGAATTGCATTTATTGTGTCGTTGTGCAATTGCCAGGTTTTATCCCGGTTAAGCGCATTACCCCTTGTAGTCTCCAGTTTTTTTTCCCATTTAATTATTTCTGCAAGAGCCATAAAACGTTCATGTGTCTGTGCAAGTTTTTTCGCCTTCAATACCAACTTTTCACATTGCCGGTATAAACCCTTGTCCATATATATCTCTATATAATCGATGAGTTCCCGCAATTCTTTACCGAGATTGGTTTTGGCATGATACAACCTTAAACTTTTCATGATAAGCTGCTGCAGATAGTTTTTTTCGGAAGGTAAATGTTTTACAAAAGTCTCTTTTGCAAACTGTATTTTTATCGCTTCTTCATCATAATCTGTCTGCTGCTCTATAGCATCAAATAGTTTTATGTAATTATTTTCTCCTCCTTTAACATGTAAGGATGCGAACTTTTTGAAATAACCTTTTTCCGTTCTGGACAAGGAGTGAATCAGCTCAAACAGCTCAGCAGTAGGCTTCATGACGAAATACTTAGGCGGGGATGTAATCTCTTACTATCAATAATACGAATAATATTACATAAATCGAAATCCAAGAATCTTTTTCTTTTTGGTTATTATCCATATTGTTTTGAGCATATATTTCAATATTAGTATTAAAGACAAAACACCCCATTCTTGAAATATAGCGTCTTTGTCCCCAATCGTAAACCTGTTTTTCTCACAGGTTTCTTAGTATTTTTCCTCAGCCTAAACTCCTTTTCTCAAAACAATAACCAATGGGTATGGATGACCGGATCAAACCTCACCAATCAGGCAGCTGTTTATGGAACAATGGGTGTTGCTGCTGCGGGTAATACTCCGGGCTCAAGGTGTATGGCAACAGAATGGACAGATTTGAACGGAAAATTTTGGCTCTTTGGGGGAATGCTGCCAAACGCACCCCTTGGATCTGCAGTAATGAATGATATGTGGATGTACGATCCTGCAACTAATATGTGGACATGGATGACAGGCAGTACTCTGCCAACATTAGTAGGAACCTATGGAGTAAAAGGTGTTACATCACCTGCAAATACGCCGGGAAGTAAGGCAAGAGCACTGGGCTGGGTTGATAACAATGGGGTTCTTTGGTTATATGGAGGAAGCGGACCCGGTACAAATGGAAGTAATTCGTCGCCAAATGATCTTTGGAAATATGACCCGGACCCAGCAAGTCCAACATACAATCAATGGACTTGGGTGCATGGAAACACAATCGGTGGCCCGCCAAATTACGGCACAGTTCAAGTATCAAATGTTACCAATGACCCCGGCTCACGAGCCAACACAGCTTGTACGTGGACTGACAATTCTACAAATAGTTTGTGGTTTTTTGCCGGCAATAATCGCCCCGATGTTTGGAAATATGATATTGCAACGGACAGATGGATATGGATGGCAGGCAGTAATGTTGCTGGTACGGCTCCTGCATACGGGGTAATGGGAACTCCTGCTGCTGCCAATACTCCGGGAACCCGAAGCACAGGAGTATATGCCGGATGGAAAGACAATAATGGCGACTACTGGTTTTTTGGTGGGGTGAATCAAAATATGGTGGGCATACAACATTATAGTGCAGTTTGGAAATTTGATATGAACCCTTTAAGGGGAGTTCTAAAAATCAAATTGTTAATAAATAACGATATAACTAATT
>CAZQIC010000184.1:0-6411 GCA_964593555.1 uncultured Bacteroidia bacterium
CCCCCACATTCCCCTGCAATCCCCCTGTATGTATAACCAATATTTCCTGTCCGCTTTTAAAATCTTTTTTTTCAATCAGCTGCTTTATTCCATACATCATTTTACCCGTGTACACAAAATCCAGCGGGATGGAATGCTGCATATTAAAATCGTTTATAAACGCAATGAGTTCCTCCGTATGTTTCGCATAACCTCCAAAATGATAATCGGTGATGATATTAAATTTGTTTTCGTTTTTTTCCCTGTCAAAAATTTTTCCTTCGTAAGTAAATAGCAATTTTAAAACATCTTCCTTCAAAAAATATCCGTTCTTCAATGTAGCAAAACCCAAAGCTGTTTGTCCCTCAATTAAAGAATGAATAATACCTGCCATCGTTGCACCGGTACCAACGGGAACACAAACAACATCAACATCAATTTCAAGATCTTTTAAAATTTCGGCACAGCCTTTAACCGCCAAGCTGTTGCTGCCCCCTTCGGGTATTAAATAAAATTGTCCGAACTCATTCGTGAGTTCAATTATATTTTCATATTCATTTTTTGCTTTATATTTTTCTCTGCGCCAGAAAACCAATTGCATTCCGTTAGCTTTTGCCTGCAATAAGGTAGTGCTCAATATTGATGGCTCCTCTCCTCTTATTACACCAATGGTTTTAAAATTATGTTGTTTTCCCAAAGCTGCTGTCGCTGCAATGTGGTTGGAATAAGCCCCGCCAAAGGTCAGTAAGGTATCGTGCCCAGCTTTGCGCGCTTCTTCAAGATTATACTTTAATTTAAAATATTTATTTCCTCCTGTAATAGAATCAATAAGATCTAGACGCAGCATATACAACCGCAAATTATTTGCAGCCGCTTCCGTTGAAAGTATTTCCTCGAGTATTAAATTATTTTTTTGTTTGATCATATGAATTTGAAACACCCGAATAATCCGTTAAATTTACCAAAGTAATGGACAATAAAGCCCTTGAACCTGATGACTTTTATTATAGCCCCGAAGGTTATATTGTATTTACAGAGAAGTATTTGCTAAAAAGAGGGTATTGCTGCCAGAATGGTTGCAAACATTGCCCTTATGGGTTTAATAAGAAGACTGGGAGAATTGAGAAGAAGGGGAGTTAGAAGTGGGGAGTTGGAAGTGGTTGTTCGTTGTTGGTTAGCAGTTGTTGTTAGCAAAGAATTCGCACCCATTCGTATAAATTCGTAATTCGTAGAAGTTAAAAGTTGATTCGTATAAATTCTTAATTCGTATATGAAAGAGTTTCAAAAAATAATACTGCAAGGAATCCCCACCAAACTTCCTGCTCCTAAAGTGCTGGATTCAAATATTAATCATGCTCCTAAAAGAAAAGACATTTTATCTTCTGAAGAAAAAAAACTAGCACTTCGTAATGCACTTCGTTATTTTGATCCCAAGCATCATACTATTTTAGCAAAAGAATTTTCAGAAGAATTAAAAAATTACGGACGTATTTACATGTATCGCTTTCGTCCTGATTATAAAATTTACGCGAGGCCAATTAATGAGTATCCGCATAAATCAAAGCAAGCCGCAGCTATCATGCATATGTTGAGCAACAATCTTGATCATACTGTTGCGCAGCATCCCGACGAATTAATTACCTATGGCGGCAACGGAGCAGTATTCCAGAACTGGGCACAATACCTGCTCACCATGAAATACCTTGCACAAATGACAAACGAACAGACGCTTGTTATGTATTCCGGTCACCCACTTGGATTATTTCCATCGCATAAAGAAGCGCCGCGTGTTGTAGTTACCAATGGAATGATGATACCGAATTATTCCAAACAAGATGACTGGGAAAAATTTAATGCATTGGGGGTAACACAATACGGACAAATGACAGCGGGTTCATTCATGTATATTGGTCCGCAGGGAATTGTTCATGGCACTACCATAACATTATTGAATGCAGGAAGAATAACAGGAGCAAAATCACTGGCAGGAAAACTATTTGTATCATCCGGCCTTGGCGGAATGAGCGGCGCACAACCTAAAGCCGCAGTAATTGCAGGTGCTCTAGCAGTAATTGCAGAAATAAATTCCAAAGCAACACAAACGCGACATTCGCAAGGATGGGTAGATGAAGTATACAACGATCTGAATGAATTGATAAACCGTATTGCAATCGCAAAAGAAAAAAAAGAAGCTGTTTCACTCGCTTACCATGGAAACATTGTTGACTTATGGGAAAAATTAGCTGACGAAAAAATTAAAGTTGATTTAGGTTCAGATCAAACATCATTACATAATCCCTGGGCGGGTGGTTATTATCCCGTAGGTATTTCATTTGAAGATGCAAAAAAAATGATGACCGAAAATCCGGAACAATTTAAAAAAGAAGTAAAGCAAACATTAATACGTCATGTAGCAGCAATAAATAAACTTGCTGCCAACGGAATGTATTTTTTCGATTACGGAAACGCATTTTTACTGGAGGCTGGCCGCGCCGGTGCGGATGTATTTCTCCCCTCTCCCTCCGGAGAGGGGTCGGGGCTGAAGCACAAATACCCCTCGTACGTACAGGATATTATGGGGCCCATGTGTTTCGATTATGGATTTGGTCCGTTCAGATGGGTTTGTACATCAGCAAATCCAAAAGACCTGGAGACAACAGATAAAATCGCAACACAAGTTTTAGAAAAATTATACAAAAAAGCTCCGAAAGAGATCAAGCAGCAATTATCCGACAACATTCGCTGGATAAAAGAAGCGCAAAAAAATAAATTGGTAGTTGGTTCGCAGGCTCGCATATTATATGCCGACGCAGAAGGTAGAATAAAAATTGCAGAAGCGTTTAATAAAGCAGTAAAAACAAAAAAAATATCTGCGCCCGTTGTATTGGGCCGTGACCATCATGATGTTTCGGGAACAGATTCACCTTATCGTGAAACATCAAACATTTACGATGGCTCACAATTCACAGCTGATATGGCGGTACAAAATTTTGTGGGCGATGCATTTCGCGGTGCCACATGGGTAAGTTTACACAATGGGGGTGGCGTTGGCTGGGGCGAAGTAATTAATGGAGGATTTGGAATGGTATTAGATGGGACAAAAGAATGTGATAATAGATTAAAACAAATGTTATTCTGGGATGTGAATAATGGAATTGCACGAAGAAGCTGGGCAAGGAACAAAGAGGCAATATTCGCAATTAAGAGGGCCATGAAAGCAGAAAAAAAATTAAACGTTACCCTCCCAAACCTTGTTAATGACGAAATAATAGGGAATATTTTCTGATACCGCAATGGCACAGATATTGATATATATTGGTAAAAGCAGTAATTTTATGCAGATGAAAAACAAACTATTATTTACATATATTCTTATTTCCTCATTATTTATTGCCTGTTCACCTGAGGATGAGACAACACCAACAGAGGACAGGGATAAATTTATTGCATCATGGACCTGCAATGAAAGCAGTTCTATTACTGGCAGCAACCCGCCATTTACAGTGCATATAAATAAAGGAACCGCAAGTGATGCAGTGTTGATCGAAAATTTTTACGGACTTGGGTTTACAAATAAGGCTACTGGCGAAATCACTGTAAATGATATTGATATCCCAACACAAATTTTAGCTGGAAATACAATTCAAGGAAACGGAACTATTTCTGGAAATATTATTTCGATGCACTATTCTGTAAATGACGGAGCGGGAGTAGACAGCCTTACTGTGACCTTTACAAAACAATAAACTTTATCAATGAGCTTGGCTTTCACCTTTGAAAGCCTTAGTCGAATTAATCCCACAATTTCAGCGGAATCCGGGTAATACCAGAGAACTCCGCTTCGCTTCAATATATTGTTTCAAAGCTCTGTTTGGGTTACTACCTTTCATCAAGTTGAGCGGAGATGAAAAATTGCCGTCCGATTGGCTATCATCTTACTTTTGCACCCAATTGTTCTTCAAAATTCTTCTGGAGTTTTGCCATTACACTTTCTATTTGTTTATCGGTTAGTGTGGCTTCATTGTCCTGCAAAATAAAACTCAAGGCATATGATTTTTTCCCTGCTTCTAATTTATCTCCTTCATACACATCAAAAATATTTACCTCTTTCAATAATTTTTTTTCTGTTGATCTGGCAATACTTTCTAACTGCTCAAATTTTACTGCACTATCAATAAGCAAAGCCAGGTCTCTCCTTACTGAAGGGAACTTTGAAATTTCTTTGTATTCAATTTTTATTTTTGTCGCAGTTTTAACCAATGCATCCCAATTTAAATCAGCATAATAAACCGGTTGTTTTACATCTGCAACCTTTAACAACGACTGCTTAACCTTTCCAATTACTGCCAATTCCTTTTTATTAACGGAAAAAGTAATTACATCCGATAGCAGGTCGTGATCTGCAGCAATAGTGATTGTTGCATGCAACCCAAATTTTTCAAAAACACTTTGCACAGCCCCTTTTAATGAAAATAGGTCCGCATCGTCACCAGACGCGTTCCACGCTTCTTTATGCTTTTTACCGGTAATAAAAAGTGATAAATGAACACTCTCCTTGTACTTCCACTCGGCTTCATTTTCCTTTTGATATGTTTTGCCAAATTCAAATATCTTCACATCTTGTGTTTTCCTATTCAGGTTATACGCTATTGTTTCCAGTCCGCTGAACAAAAGCGTTTGGCGCAACACACTAAGGTCGCTGCTTAAAGAATTTAGCAAGGCAATATTTTTATCTGCCATACCCGGGATCGCAGCAGAATAACTTTCATTCGTGAGAGATGTATTCATTACCTCTGTAAAGCCATTGTTGCACAATAAATTTGCAACAGTATTTTGAAATTTATTTTTATCAGGTTTTTGAGAGAACGAAAGCGATGAATTAAATTTTTCGGGAAGTTCAATATTATTATAGCCATATATCCTTAATACCTCTTCTATCACATCGGCCTCTCTTGTTACATCCACTTTATACAATGGTACCGACAACTGCAGCGCATCAGTACCTTCGCTGATAATTGATATTCCCAATGACGTCAAAATGGATTTAATTATTTTGTGATCTATAACTTTGCCAATTAGGGTGTCGCAATTTTTATAAGAGAATCCTACGTTATACGGTTCAATTACTTCCGGGTAAATGTCTACGATATCTGATGAAATTTTTCCTCCTGCAACTTCTTTTATTATTTGTACCACGCGCTTAAGGGCATAAACAGTAATGCCAGGATCGGAACCTCTTTCAAAACGAAAAGACGCATCCGTTTTAAGATCATGGATCTTAGCTGTTTTTCTCACCGCTGCTGGATGAAAACAAGCGCTTTCAATAAAAATATTTTTTGTTTTCTCTGTTACACCCGAATCAATACCTCCAAAAACTCCCGCCATACACATGCCCTGTTTTGTATTGCATATCATCAACTCTTCGCCCGTAAGTTCGCGCTCTTTCTCATCCAAGGTTTTGAACTTTGTACCTTTTGGTAAAGTTTTAACAATAATTTTTTTACCTTCTATTTTATCCGCATCAAATGCATGGAGCGGCTGCCCTAAATCATGCAATACATAATTTGTTGCGTCAACAATATTATTTATACTTTTTAATCCAATGCTTTCAAGTCTTTGTTTCAGCCATGCCGGTGAAGGTCCAACTTTTACTCCTGACACAGACATACCTGAATAACGCGGACATAATTCAGCATCTTCGACACTTACATTTATTTGCAGATCCTTATTCTCAACATTAAAAGAAATTTGTGCCGGAAGATCAATTGATACTCCCCCATGTGATTCCATTACATATCTGCACGAAAGTACCGCAGCCAAGTCACGGGCAACACCAACGTGTGAAGTAGCATCGGCACGATTAGGCGTTAAGCCAATTTCAAAAATATGATCCTGTTCAACATTAAAATATTCAGAAGCATGCGTCCCTACAATTGCCTTGTCATTCAACACCATTATCCCTTCATGCGAAGTACCCAAACCAATTTCATCTTCGGCACATATCATCCCTTCGGAAAGATGTCCCCTTATTTTTGATTTTTTTATTTGAAAAGGTTCGCCTTCCGCAGGATACAACATGGCACCAACTGTTGCAACAACAACTTTTTGTCCGGCTGCAACATTGCTCGCACCGCAAACAATATTTAATAAAGTTCCTGTACCAATATCAACAGTAGTAATACTTAACCTGTCTGCATCGGGATGTTTATCTTTTGATTTTACTTCTCCGATCACAATTCCTTCAAGTCCTCCTTTTACAGATTCGAACTTTTCAATGCTTTCTACTTCCAGCCCACACCCTGTTAACATTTCTGCAGCAACAACAGGAGGTAAGTCTGTTTTAATAAAATCCTTAAGCCAGTTATATGATATTTTCATGCTTTTTATTGTGAATTATGAATCTAAAGATAATAAATATGCATTGGATTAAGG
>CAZQIC010000185.1:0-6222 GCA_964593555.1 uncultured Bacteroidia bacterium
TTCTCCGATTTTTAGTCAAATCTCTAAAAGTGAATTTTTAGAACCCACCTTAAGTGTAAATTATAGAAGCTATGATATAGCATGGGATCTTGGAGATGGATATGCTGCTGGATGGAAAGGAAATTCTATGTCTGCATTAGCAAGGATGAATATACATTTTGGTTCTTCAGATAAGTTAGATGTTTATTGGGGATTTGGAATAGGCTATAGAACAAATAATTTCAAATATTACACTACTGATCCGGATGATGAAACTGTACTTGCCTGGAAGGCACTTCTTCCTATTGGTTTTGAAACTACAATGGGTGTGAGATATTATTTGACTGATAATATTGGAATATATGCAGAAGCTGGCTTGGGTAAATCTGTTGCACAAGCAGGATTAGCAATTAAGTTCGGTAACTAGTTTTATTTTTTCTTTTACAAAGATCTCTGTTAAAATGTATTGTTTTAACAGAGATCTTTGTTTTTATTCAGGTAGGAATTCTATTCAAAATATATTGAAAATTACTCGAGTACATTTGCATTAACTTTTGCCAGAGCGTGAAATTTACATCATAGTTTTTGACAGCGTTTTTATAACAAAAACTTTTTTTGGTGCGTTTTTTGGTTAATTTAGCTTACAACTAAAATGAATAATTATCAATGAAAACACAAAAAGCAATTTTACTTACACTGATTGCCTCGGCATTAATTTCATTTAATACCAGAGCAGGAAATGATGCGTTTGGTCAGGGAAAAATTATTATTTCAGCAGGATATGGCTTAGGAATTTCAGGCACATATTTCAGGTTATTAGAATCAGAAGCTAATTATCAGGCAAGATTCTTAGGTCCTATTGCTGCTAAATTTGAATATGGTGCATCAGATAAAATGGGTATGGGAATTAGTTTTAATTATAGATCATTTGATGTGAGTTATAACGAGAGCGGGTCCCAGGATACTCTTTCACTTTATACTTCAGGATACAAAGGCTCGCAATTTTCTATTCTTGCGAGAATGAATATTCACTTTGGTACAACCGAAAAAATGGATTGGTACTGGGGACTTGGCCTTGGTTACAGAGGAGGATCCAGAACATTTTACACTTCAGATCCATATGGCTCATCTGATTATTCGTTTAAAAATTTAATTCCAATTGGATTTGAAACAACTATTGGAATGAGGTATTATTTTACCGATAATATTGGCATTTATATGGAGGCAGGTTTGGCTAAAGCCTTGTTGCAGGGTGGTTTAGCAGTTAAATTCTGATAAAAATTTTGCATAAAACTCTGCTGGCGTTCGTAAAATGTCAGCAGAGTTTTATGATATATATCAAGTCAAAAGCTTGTTTTAGAAGGATAAACTTGTTAAAAACACTGTTAAAAACAATAAAAAAATTGCACCAAATACCAATGTAAATTGTTAAATTTGTAAAACCGACTTTAACTAATTGTACATGGCATCAAATACCATCGTTGATTATTTTCCTATAGTAATAACTTTTTTAGTTGCCGGTGGGTTTGTTGTAACTACTATGGTGGTTTCTCACTTGCTTGGGCCTAAACGCAACAGCGATAAAAAGTTAGAAACATTCGAGTGCGGTATTGAGGTACATGGGAATGCGCGTATACCTTTCTCCATCAAATATTTTGTCGTAGCAATTTTGTTTGTGCTGTTTGATGTGGAAGTAATTTTCATGTATCCCTGGGCGGTTAATTTTAAAGAAATTATGGCGGCCTCGGGAATGAAGATATTTTTAGAAATGGTTTTGTTTATCGGCTTCTTTTTAGTTGGATTTGCTTACATCATTAAGAGGGGCGCTCTTAAGTGGGAATAATGATGGGATTGAAAAGAAACAAGTCTAATCGTGCGTGAGTACGAAGAGTTTAAAAAATAAAAGATGGCGATCATTCAAGGTACAGAAATTAAAATAACAGATAAACCCGAAGGGGTAGAAGGGCAGGGCTTTTTCGCGACAAGTCTTGATAAGGCTGTTGGTCTCGCTCGCAAAAATTCACTTTGGCCATTACCATTCGCAACTTCTTGCTGCGGTATTGAGTTCATGGCCTTGATGGCTTCGCATTATGATTTTGGCCGTTTCGGTGCAGAGCGTTTATCATTCTCGCCACGCCAAGCCGATCTGTTAATGGTGATGGGAACTATTGCAAAAAAAATGGCGCCGGTATTAAAACAAGTGTATGAGCAAATGGCGGAGCCGCGTTGGGTGTTATCAATGGGTGCATGCGCATCGAGTGGAGGTATATTTGATACATACAGTGTGTTGCAGGGTATCGACAGGATTATTCCTGTTGATGTGTATGTTCCGGGTTGTCCGCCAAGGCCGGAGCAAGTGATCGATGGGATTTTACAAATACAACAAATGGTAGGTAATGAAAGTCTTCGCAGAAGAAATTCTCCAGAGTACAAAGCAATGCTTGCAAGTTACGGCATAGAATAATTATGGAGAACCTCCTCACATTTGTTAATGATAAACTCAAGGCCAAATTTGGCGAAGCGATTATTTCTTCTTCACAAGAAAGAGATTTTCCTGTTTTTGTTGTAGAAAGAAATAAAATAATTGAGATCATTTCCTATCTGAAAGAAGAAGCGGAGCTTGGATTTGGCTTTTTAACCACCATGTGCGCTGTGCATTTTCCGGATAATACCGGAGCGGAATTTGGAATGATGTACCAGCTGCATAATCTACCTAAGAATTTAAGAATAAGATTGAAAATATTTTTTCCTGTAAGCGATGTGATTGTTCCTACACTTACCGGTGTTTTCCCTGCCGCTAACTGGATGGAAAGACAGGAGTACGATTTTTATGGAATTATTTTCAAGGGACATCCAAATCTTAAACGCATACTTAATGTTGATGATATGGATTATTTCCCAATGAGAAAAGAATATCCGTTGGAAGATGGAACAAGGGAAGATAAAAACGATAAAATGTTTGGAAGATAGTTTGCGACCCCATGACAGAAGAAAAAAAGATTATAGCAAAAGATATAGAAGATAAAGATTACTCCATTCTTAACCTGGGGCCAACGCATCCTGCAACACATGGTATTTTCCAAAATGTGTTAAAGATGGATGGGGAAATTATTGTTGAAGCCGAATCTACTGTTGGATATATTCACCGTGCTTTCGAAAAACTAGCGGAGCATAGGCCGTATAATCAAATTACTCCTATCACTGATCGTCTAAACTATTGCTCATCGCCTCTCAATAACATGGGTTGGCACATGACAGTAGAAAAATTAGCTGGCATTGAAATTCCAAAACGCGTTCAATATTTGCGTGTCATTGTAATGGAGCTGGCTCGTATTGCCGATCATTTGGTTTGCAATAGTGTGGTAGGCGTTGATACAGGAGCAATGACAGTGTTTTTATATGTGTTCCAATTCCGTGAACATATTTACGAGATATATGAGGAGATGTGTGGTGCGCGCTTAACAACCAACGTCGGCCGTATTGGTGGAATGGAACGCGATTTTTCTGATAAGTGCTGGGCGAAAATAGATAAGTTATTAAAAGAACTTCCGGAAGGATTAAAAGAATTTGAGAACCTGCTTACACGTAACAGAATATTTATGGACCGTACCATTGGCTGCGGACCAATTACAGCAGAGAAAGCGTTGGGTTATGGATTCACAGGTCCTAACCTTCGTGCTGCAGGTGTTGATTATGATGTGCGTGTGATGAACCCGTATTCGGGTTATGAAGATTTTGATTTTATTATTCCTGTCGGAACAAATGGAGATACTTACGATCGTTTCATGGTGCGTGAACAGGAAATGTGGGAGAGCATGAGTATCATTAAACAAGCGATGCAAAAAATAAAAAATATTCCCGGAAAAGTTTTTCATGCAGATGTTCCTGAATTTTATTTACCACCTAAGGAAGAGGTGTATAATAAAATGGAGGCGCTCATTTATCATTTTAAAATTGTAATGGGTGAAATGGAAATTCCTAAAGGGGAAGTTTATCATGCCATTGAAGCAGGCAACGGTGAATTGGGATTTTATTTAATAAGTGATGGCGGTAGAACACCGTATCGCCTGCATTTCAGGAGGCCATGCTTTATTTATTACCAGGCTTATACGGAAATGATAAAAGGTACAATGCTTTCAGATGCCATACTTACCATGAGTAGTATGAATGTGATTGCGGGAGAATTAGACGCATAATAAAAAATTAAAAATATGTCAAGGGTAACATTCAATAACAAAAACAGCGCTTTTTTTAATGAACTGCGCCAAAAGGTAGATGACTATTTTACTTCGAACAATATTAAACCTACCGGTAATTACAAATTATATTGGAAATCCATTATACTGCTTTCATCCGCAGCTACTTTATATACTATACTGGTGTTTTTTACGCCGACGCAATGGTGGGTTGCGCTTGCGTTGTGCACCGTGTTAGGTATTGTATTAGCAGGTATAGGGTTTAATGTGATGCACGATGGTGCGCATGGAAGTTACTCACGAAAAAAATGGGTGAATGATGTAATGGCGCTTTCTCTTAATTTAATGGGAGGCAATTCCTATATCTGGAAAAATAAACACAATTTAAATCACCATTCATTTACCAATATAGAAGGTATGGATGATGATATCGATATTAAGCCTTGGATACGCACTCATAAAAATCAGCCGCGTTATTTTTATCATCGCTTCCAACACATTTATTGGGTGCTGCTTTATGGTGTTACTTATTTATTATGGGTGTTTGTACAGGATTTTAGAAAATATTTTTCCGGAAAAATTGCCGATACAAAATTAAGAGCGATGAGTACAAAAGATCATGTTATTTTCTGGGTGAGTAAATTGCTTTACATCGCATTGTTCATTGTACTTCCTATCATTAAACTTGGTTTGGTAGAAATGATATTGGGTTATATTGTGATGTCATTTGTATGCGGTTTTATTATAAGTGTTGTATTTCAATTAGCCCATATTGTTAACGATACGACATTTCCTATGCCTAATGAGGATTCAAGGAAAATTGACCAGGAATGGGCCATTCATCAATTGGCTACCACGGCTAATTTTTCTACAAAAAGTAAAATTATCGGATGGTTTACAGGAGGATTAAATTTCCAGGTCGAGCACCATTTATTTCCCAAGATAAGTCATGTTCATTACCCTAAAATCAGTGAATTTGTAAAGGAAACCTGCGAAAAATTTAATGTACAGTACATTGAGTATCCTAATCTCTTTTCTGCGATTCGTTCGCATGTATCGTATCTGAGGCTTGCCGGGACTATTTAGCCGGTTTTTCAGTCTGAGACTAATGTCGTAGCTTTGCCTGGCATTTAAATAATGCTGTATTGCCCTTCCTTAAAGGGTATTCAAAAGAAATAACTAAAAAGAAAATTCTACAAATGAAAAAATTCCAATCGCTTATTGTAATCGTAATTTTTGGGACCGCAACAATGCTGATTTATAACGGATGTAAAAAAGAAAAACCTGCACCCGCAGAAACCTGTTATGATGGTATACAAAACCAAAATGAAACAGGGGTAGATTGTGGTGGAAAATGTGACCCATGTCCAAGCCTATTATGTGATGGCAATGGCACCACATCGTATATGCCCTTAACACTAAATAATGTTTGGACTTATAAACTTCCGGGAGGTGTATCATGGGATCGTACAATTACGGCCGATTCAATGGTAACTTTTGGTTCTAATACATATTTCAGGTTAGAAGCATATGAGCAGTCATCAGGATACGCTTATACATATTTCAGAACGGATGGAGCAGGTAATGTTTACGAATATAAAGTAAGCGAGGGAGCAGAATATATGGCAGTGCCAGCGAGCCCAACTAACGGACAGGTTTGTGCTACTTATTCAGGAACATATACAGTTGCTTCTTTAAAAGTTGTTGTTGCCAACGTACAGGTGGGTACATCTGCATGTACCTATAATGGCTGTGTTCAAATGGGCGAGTATGATGGATCTGGAATACTTCAGGGTAGCTTTTATTACAAAAAAGGATTAGGATTAGTAAGGATATCATATGTAACATTCACCGATCTTAAAGCGGTAACCCTTAACTAAAACCTCTTTTAAAGATAAATTACAGCATAATTATTAATGCCATTTGCTCTAATTAGTAGGTAAATGGCATTTTTTATGGGTTTACAATTTTAAAATTAGACGTTTTATTTATTTTTTTTGTATATTTGCAGCCTTAATCAAATTAATTTTTATTTATAATGAAAAAG
>CAZQIC010000186.1:0-6176 GCA_964593555.1 uncultured Bacteroidia bacterium
TGGTGGACAAATACCGCAACTTTTATTTCATGGAAATGAATACCCGTATTCAGGTGGAACATACTGTTACCGAAGAAGTAATTGACCATGATTTAATAAAAGAGCAAATAAAAATTGCTGCCGGTATAGCTATTTCAGGAAAAAATTACCTACCAAAACTCCATGCAATTGAGTGTAGAATTAATGCGGAAGATCCGTTTCAGGGTTTTCGGCCATCTCCTGGTAAAATAACTAATTTACACACACCCGGTGGGCACGGTGTTCGGGTTGATTCACATATATACGCTGGATATGTTATTCCACCCAATTACGATTCGATGGTTGCAAAACTAATTACTGTTGCGCAAACACGGGAAGAGTGCATCACTAAAATGCACCGTGCATTGAGCGAATATGTAATAGAAGGTATTAAAACAACTATTCCTCTTCATATTAAAATTATGGAAAATGAACAATTCAGGAAAGGTGATTTCACGACAAAATTCATGGAGGATTTTAAATATTAATATCAAAATGAAATACCCCGACATATTCAAAAATAGAACGGCTATGCTTATAACAAAGCATAAAAAGGATAAAGTAATTTTTCCTGTTCTTGCTCAAACTGGAATGAACTTAAAACTGCTTGACACAATAGACACTGACACGTTCGGAACATTTACCCGTGATATTGACCGCAAAGGAACACAATTAGAAGCAGCCCGTTATAAAGCCCTCAAAGCGATTGAAGAAACAGGAGAATCAATTGCAATTGCGAGCGAAGGAAGTTTTGGCGCACATCCTACTATTTTTTTTGTCCCTGCAAATGTTGAAGTGGTATTGTTAATAGATACTCTCAATGATATAGAAATTTTAGGGTGGGAAATTTCTACCGACACAAATCACAGTCACTCTGAAGTATCATCTGTAAAAGAAGCCATAAAATTTGCCAAACTATGCGGATTCCCTTCACACGGCATGGTAGTAAGACCTAATACTGCTGGCGACAATAGTTCAATGCTTTTTAAAGGTATCACAACCGAAAAAATACTGAAAGAAGCGGTAAAAAAAAGTATCGCTGCCTCACCGGATGGGAAAGCCTTAATAGAAACGGATATGCGAGCTGTGTATAATCCTAAAAGAATGAAAGTGATTGAAAAAGCTACTATTAACCTCTTTAACAAAATAAAAAGTTTATGCCCTGAATGCGGTTGGCTTGGATTTGAAATTACCGAGTGGATAAATGGATTGCCTTGCGAAAATTGTTTTTTCCCGACAAGAGGACTTTCAAAACATATTTACCAGTGTAAAAAATGTAATCATAAAAGAGAAATTGAATATCCCGACAATCAAAAATATAGTGAAGCAAGATTTTGCGATTTTTGTAATCCTTAAAATAAATATTCAATGACCCCATTTACTCGCCTTATTAATTTGATTAAACACTTCAAAAAAGAAGTATTCTATATATACGGTTATGCCTTTTTTATAGGCTTAATAAGTCTATCCTTACCTTTAGGAATGCAGGCTATCGTAAATTTTATTATGATGGGGCAGCTTTCCACATCATGGATTATGTTAGTTATCATGCTTACTGTTGCACTCATTTTATACAGCATTTTTTTAATATCGCAGGTATATATAATAGAGTCTATCAGGCAAAAAATATTTGTTAGTATGGCGTTTGAATTTATATACCGAATACCTCGATTTAATAAAAATTCGCTTATCAATAATTCGGCACCTGAATTAACAAATCGTTTTTTTGACGTAATAACCATTCAAAAAGGATTATCAAAAGTGCTGCTCGACTTTTCGGTTAATTCTCTTCAAATAGTTGTGGGTTTAATACTGCTAAGTTTTTATCATTCATTTTTTCTACTATTTAGTTTGCTGGTAATTGCCATCATTTATTTTGTGTTTAAATATTTTGCTCCTAAAGGCTTAAAAAGTAGCATTGATGAATCTACTTACAAGTACGAGTTGGCACATTGGATGCAGGAAACTGCCCGTAATATGGATGTACATAAAATCAATACGAACACAGATATACATATTCACAAAGCGGATCTGTTAATACAAAAATATTTATATCACCACAATGAACATTTTAATATCTTGAAAAACCAATATGTATTAATAGCTATTTTAAAAACGATTATAATATCCGCAGTGCTTATAACCGGTAGCATTTTGGTAGTCAATAACCAACTTAATTTGGGTCAGTTTATTGCCAGTGAAATTTTAATTTTCATGGTATTAGCTTCTGTAGAGAAATTAGTTTATGCATTGGATACTGTGTATGATGTATTAACAGCTTTGGAAAAAACAGGTAAAATTATGGACTGGCCTATTGAAAAGGAAAAGGAAAAGGAAAAAACAAATATCCCCAAAGACGAATTGTTGAGTGTGAAATTTAAAAATGTAACTATTGCCGTCAATAAAGATCTTATTCAGAGAAATCTATCGTTTAATTTTTTGCCCGGTGACAGAATCGCACTTTGTGGTCATTCTGGTTCTGGTAAATCTACATTGTTAAATGTGCTATCAACTTTAATGCCCGCCAAAGGAGATATTTCTTACAACAACATTGCCATAGAGCAACTAAATTTTCATTGCATCCGAGAGAGAACAGCGTATGTTTTTCACAATCCTAAAATATTTGAAGGTACTTTCATTGAAAATATAAGCCTTTCCAACACCAATTATGATATTGACCGAATACACAAGGTTTGTTCTATTGTAAAGCTGAATGAGTATATCAAATCTTTCTCTGAAGGATATAATACATGGCTTTCATTGCAGAGAAATTATATCCCCAAAAATATTCAGTTAAAAATAGAATTGGCCAGGGTGATATATAAAAACCCTAAGATGGTTTTGTTTGACAGCGATTTGCATTATCTGAAAGATGATGAAAAGAAAGAAATTATAAAATACTTTGCAGATGAGTTGAAAGATGCAATTATTGTTTTTAATACCACATCTTTGTACACAGTAAACTTATGTAACAAACTGATACACCTAAAAAATTCCGAATCAACTTTTTATGAGCAAATTGCAGATGCATTAGGAAATTTACAGATTAAAAACTTACTAAATTAATGATGATGAGCCATGCTAAACATTACTCAAAATAAAATAAGTAAAAGCCGCGAAGTATATAATCTGCCTTCGTACAGTAAAGTGTTGCAGCTGAAATTTTCATCTCGTTTTGTAAGGTGGTTATATGTTTTACTGGTTTTAATAACTATCTTTATGTTTTGCCCTTGGACACAAAATATAGAATCAGAAGGATTTGTTACAACACTAAAGCCCGAACATCGTCCGCAAACTATACATACCACCATACCCGGCAGAATAGAAAAATGGTATGTGGCAGAAGGGCTAAAAGTAAAAAAAGGGGATACCATCGCATTTATATCTGAAATTAAAGAGGAGTATTTCGACCACAATCTTTTAAAAAGAACACAAGAGCAAGTAAAAGCAAAAGAACAATCAATTGGTTCATACCAAAGCAAAGTTAACGCTTTAAATAATCAAGTAGATGCCCTGAATCAGACTATGGGCATGAAATTGGAACAAAATAAAAACAAAATACAACAAGCTCATTTAAAAATTAAAATTGACAGTGCAGATTATGAAGCTTCGGTTGCCAATTATACTATTGCACAGCAACAATTTAAACGTTACGAAGAATTACTTCAAAAAGGTATTATATCGCAAACTGAATTTGAACAACGTAAACTAAAGTTGCAAGAAACACAAGCAAAAAAAATAAGTTCAGAGAGCAAATTACTTACATCACGCAACGAGTGCATTAATGCCGTAATTGAATTAAACAGTGTGCGGGCTGAATATAATGACAAACTCATGAAAGCAGAGTCTGATAAATTTTCGGCATTATCTGATATGTTTGACACAGAAGCAGCAGTAGCAAAACTTCAAAATCAGTATGCTAATTACGAAAACAGAACAGCTTTTTATTTTATAACAGCACCGCAAGACGGTTTTATTACCAAAGCTCTAACTACCGGTATAGGCGAAACCATAAAAGAAGGAACGCCCATTGTTAGTATCATGCCGGCTGATTATGAATTAGCCGTTGAATGGTATGTGAGCCCAATTGATTTACCATTATTGCATATCGGAGTAAAAGTGCGCTTTATTTTTGACGGCTGGCCTTCGCTTGTGTTTTCGGGTTGGCCGGGTTTATCTTATGGTACGTATGGTGGGAAAATTGTAGCCATAGATAATGTAACTAATGATAAAGGGAAATACCGCGTGTTGGTAGCACCCGACAAAAACGACCATAAATGGCCGGTGCAATTAAGACCAGGAGGAGGCGTAATTGGTTTTGCCCTATTGCAGGATGTACCTTTGTGGTTTGAAATGTGGAGAAAACTAAACGGCTTCCCACCTAAGTTTTACGAGAATAACCTCCAGACAATAAATCATGCTAATAAATAGAATAGTTCTTTTTTTTATTTTAACTGTTCATACCTTGTTTGTTAACGCACAAGACAGTAGCTTAACTGTTTTATCTTATAACGATTTTATTAAACACGTAGAAAGCAATCATCCCGTAGCCAAGCGAGCTGCTTTGTTTGAGAAAGAAAACCGGTATATCCGTATGCAGGCTAAAGGTGAACTAGATCCTGTTTTAAGTGCTTCACACAATCAGAAAAATTTTAATGATAATAATTATTTCTCTATATCGTCTGCACAACTTGATGTGCCTTTGTGGCCCGGTATTGATTTAAAAGCAGGATATGATTATACACGGGGAGCTTTTTTGAATGATGAAAATATTATGCCTGCAAACGGATTATTGTTTGCAGGCATAAAATTTCCCATCGCACAAGGAATAGTTACCGATAAACGCAGAACAGCCATTGCCTTGGCTAATGTATATTCCGACATGAATTTAAACGAACGCCAAATAATGTTAATTGGTTTGTTTGCGGACGCCTATGTTGCTTATGCCGAATGGACGGCTGCACAGCTGTACAAAGAAATATACAAACAAGCATTGAGCCTATCTGAAAACAGGCTGTCGTTTACACGTGCCATGCAAAAAAATGGAGAACGTGCTGCAGTTGATACGCTGGAAGCATACTTACAATATCAAACCCGCTTAATACAACTTAATCAAGCCGGTGCCGAATATATTAATGCTACCAATAATCTGGAATTGTTTTTATGGAACAGCGATTATCACCCTTTAATTATAAACCCCAATGTAATACCCGATACTTTATTTTTAAACAATGCGATTGTAGTACAACGTTTAGATTCACTTGAAAAAAAAATAAGCAATATTGCCGTACAAAATCCGCAACTGAAATTATATACCTTGAAACAAAATGCTTTGCACACGGAGTATATTTATAAAAAAGATTTACTTAAACCAAAATTATATGGCACCTATAATTTTCTGTCAGAACCATTAAATAGCAATTTTTTTGTGCCAAGCATAAACAACTATAAGTTTGGTGTTGATTTTTCATATCCTTTATTCACTAGAAAGCAACGAGGCGATTTAGGTATAAATAAAATTAAGCAACAGGAAAACGCTCTATTTTTTGAATTAAAAAAAACAGAAATTACCAATAAACTGCAAGCTGTTTTTAACGAATTAAATGTACTGGTAAATCAAATAAGTGATATGCGCAACATTTATAATTCATACACTCGTTTGTATCAAGCTGAAAAAATCAAATTCTTAAATGGCGAAAGCTCCGTTTTTATGGTTAATACACGCGAATCACAACTGATTGAAAGCGAATTAAAGTGGTATGAGTTTATGGTGAAATATGCAAGAAAAAAAGCAGTCTATAATTATTGGGCAGGACAAAAATCCTAACACATATTAATTAAAAGCAACATCTAAAAACGAATGTTAAAAAAAATGACACACATAGGTAAAGATATTGAAACCGCTGCCGCTATGCTTGAAAACAATCAGGTAATTGCTATTCTGCAAAATAACTTCGCGTTTCAATGAAAGAAACGGCTACTTTGTAATTTATAAACTATGAAAAACTCAAATCACACCAGCTCTCCTGGACTTCGTTTTCGCGAAGCCATGCAAAAAGAAAAACCCCTGCAGATTGTAGGCGCTATTAATGCCAACCACGCTTTATTAGCTGAACAGGCAGGGTTCAATGCCATCTATCTTTCAGGAGGAGGAGTAG
>CAZQIC010000187.1:0-6151 GCA_964593555.1 uncultured Bacteroidia bacterium
TGAGAATAAAATACTTTAAAGTCTTCTTCTAAATATTCAAAATAGGGTGAACTTCGATACGCGCTTTCAATTGCTTTCCAATGTATGTCCTGCCATCGAGTATCATACGCTATTTTTTTTTGAGAAATGATTTGTTTGCTCCCTTCATTTATTAATGGAATAGAGAGGGTCAATCTGCCGTTGGCGGTCATAATCTCACAACGATTGCGCAAGGTTTGTTTTACATAATTTTCATGAATATCTATAACCGCATCAGGATTTTGCAGAAACACTCTAAACCAATTGATGGAAGGCAAGTAGGCGATAGGTAGTGTAATCGACATCTAAATTATCTTGGATATTCGATACGTACATGATAAATATTCATCAGCCGTTTTTTAAATATTTTTTTCACTGTGTGAATATCCCTAAAAGTAATATCTGCATTAATGAACTGTTGTTCTTCAATTTGATTGTTTATGATTCGTTCCACCAACTCGTCAATGCTTACCGCATCATATGTTTTTAAACTCCTGCTGGCAGCTTCAACACTATCGGCCATCATTAATGCGGCGGTCTCTTTAGAATAAGGAATAGGACCAGGGTATTTAAATTTAGACTCATCTACATTTTTAACACCAAATTCGTTGATAGATTTTTTATAAAAATATCCGGTGTGAGATGTCCCGTGATGTGTTCTTATAAAATCAATTACCTGATCAGGTAAGCGATGCTCTTTTGCTTTTTCAATTCCTTTTATCACATGTCCGATGATAATTCTTGCGCTTTCTTCGTAGCTTATATCTTCGTGCGGGTTTGCTCCGGCAATTTGATTTTCTGTAAAAAAACGAGGGTTATCTAATTTTCCAATGTCATGATACATGGCGCCGGCCCTCACTAATAATGGATTGCCGCCTATTTTCTGAATTGCTTCTTCAGCTAAACTTGCAACTTGTATGCTATGCTGAAACGTACCAGGAGCGCCCGTAGCAAGGCTTCGTAACAATACATTGTTCGAATCTGCTAACTCCAACAAGGTGAAATCAGAAATAAAACCAAATAATTTTTCAATGAGAAAAATCGCAGGGTAAGCAACCAGAAGTAACAAGGAGGACAGGGCAAAGTTTGAATAATTTCCGAAGCTAATGTTTTGCATTTTTGCTTCTACCAGTAAAGTAACTGCCGAATAACTTACTGCGTAGGTGATAAAAACCACTACTCCCGTTAACAATAATTGAAAGCGAGTGGTCATGTTCGCAATAGTGAAAATAGCTGCTATTCCTGCAAACAATTGTATGAACACAAATTCAAAACGATCATTGACGAAGAAGGATGCGAGAAAAATAATGTTGAGGTGAGTGAATAACGCTGTTCGTGTATCGAAAAATGCTCTGATAATAATTGGTGCAATAGCAAACGGGATCACGTATAAGCTAATAGATTTGTAAAGGAAAACTTCTTTTGAAACAAACATGAAAAAAGCAATAGTGATAAAAATAAAACTCACATGTGGGTTTTGAGAAAAAATGTTTTTGCGGAAGATCGCGAGGTATAGGAAAACCATCATCATTCCTAAAGCAACAAATAACGTTTGCCCTAAAACGAGAAGAAAAAAGTTAAGATCTTTTCCTGTTTGTTGATTTTCTTCGTTTTGCAAAGAGCTGAGGATATTAAACTTTTCATCTGTAACTATTTCTCCTCTATTAATAATGATTTGTCCTTTTACAATTTTATCTCTTGTTGGAAGTACATTCTCTAAATCTTGTTCTAATAACTTCTCGGTTAACTGAGTGTTGAAAGTGATGTTGTGAACTAAGTAATCTTCTATCGTGTTAATTAGCTTTTCCTTCGCCGGATAATTAAGTTTTGTAACTTTATTAATGATATATTCATCAGCTTGTTTCAAGGTTAAAAAATCACCTTTCTTTTTTTCCTCAGCTACTCCGTCATATTGAACAATGATGTTGTAGTTTGTAGTTTTGTTTAATAACGAATCGTTCCCCTCTATTACACCTCTGTAGTATAGACTATCTAATATAGGTTTGCCTAACAGGAATAGTTGTTTTTCTGTTGCTTCATGAAATTTTTTAAAGGCGTCTGTTTTTAACTTTGCTATTGTTACATCATTCGTGTAGTATAATTTAGATTCCTCTTGAACCAATTTTCTTTCTTTGGTATATTCTTCAGTGGTTTTGTAGATCGGGAAATCATACGGAGCAATCAAACTTTCAAAGTTCCAAGGTTTTCCTTTTAGATTACTGTAGTCTGACGCAAAATCGCCGTGTTTTGGTAATAACCAAACTATAAAAATGGTACAGAGACAAACTAAAAAAGTTTTGTACCAAAAGGCATGTTTGTCGCGTAAGCAAGTGAAAATGCCTGCCATAAATTGTGTAATCAACGGCAAATTAACTTGTATTTCATCAAGCACTTTCGACTAAGAGAGAGTAGTTTTCAACATCTTAAAAAAGACAATCGCTCAGATAACTGAAAATCAACGCAAGTGCTTGATTTTTAAATAAGTAATGTTTTAACTTCTCTTTGCAACAAAAGGCTTTCTGTTAATCAAAATTAGACCGATAAAGGTCTTTCGGATTTTCAAATACTTATTTTTGCCTGTTTTAAAATATAAAATTATGCAAGAAGTATACATTGTTTCAGCGGTTAGAACTCCAATAGGAAGTTTCAACGGTTCTCTTTCAACTATAAGTGCAGGCCGTTTAGGTGCGGCTGCTATCAAAGGCGCACTCGATAAAATTAAGTTGGACGGAAAAGAAGTGAATGAAGTATTGATGGGCTGCGTGTTGCAAGGAAATCTTGGACAAGCACCAGCGCGACAAGCAGCAAAATTTGCAGGGTTGCCAAACGAAGTAAATTGTACTACCATTAATAAAGTTTGTGCATCAGGAATGAAGTCGGTTGCATTAGGAGCGCAAAGTATTATGTTAGGCGACAATGAAATTGTTGTTGCAGGTGGAATGGAAAATATGTCTCAAGTGCCATATTATTTAGATAATGCACGTAGTGGTTACAAATTAGGAAATGGTGTGGTGATTGATGGTTTGGTGAAGGATGGATTGACAGATGTATATGGTAATACACACATGGGTGTTTGTGCAGAGTTGTGTGCGAAGGACATGAAAATTTCTCGTGAAGATCAGGATAAATTTGCAGTGGAATCATATACTCGTGCTGCTGCAGCATGGAAAGCAGGTGCTTTTAATGAAGAAATTGTTTCTGTTGAAGTGCCTTCTAGAAAAGGGGATGCGGTAATTGTAAAAGAAGATGAAGAATACAAAAATGTACGTTTCGAAAAAATTCCTGAACTAAAGCCGGTATTTCAAAAGGATGGAACTGTTACTGCAGCAAACGCCTCAACGTTAAATGACGGAGCTGCTGCTTTGGTATTAATGAGTAAAGCAAAAGCCGATAAATTAGGGTTGAAACCGTTAGCAAAAATTATTTCTTTTGCAGATTCAGAGCAAGCGCCTGAATGGTTTACTACTTCACCTTCAAAAGCAATCCCAAAAGCATTAGAAAAGGCGGGATTAAAACTTTCTGACATTTCTTTTTTCGAAATCAACGAAGCATTTTCTGTTGTTTCATTAGCGAACAATAAAATATTAAACCTAGATGCTTCAAAAGTAAATATCAACGGTGGTGCTGTGGCATTAGGGCATCCACTTGGATCATCCGGTGCAAGAATATTAGTAACTCTAATTCATGTGTTGAAACACAACAAAGGAAAATATGGTGTTGCTGCAATCTGTAATGGTGGTGGTGGTGCAAGCGCGATGGTAATCGAGAACATGAGTTAATTTATTAGTGTTGTTTTAACCTGACAATATTTTATGTACGGGATCTGTCATTTAAGTTTAGTTCCATGCAGGAAGGAGCCATCAAACACAAGTGAGATGGTTACGCAATTGATGTTTGGTGAAGCATTCACCATCATTGCGGAAGAGGAGGAATGGATTAAAATTAAAACATTGGTTGATGAATACGAATCATGGATCAACCGCAAACAATTTATTGCAATTAAAGAGGGTACTTTCAAAGATTTACAAAAAAGTAAATACCCGGTTGTTTCCTCAATAACAGAGTCCATTCATAATAAAATTTCTGATCATGCAATGACTTTAGTGATGGGAAGTTATTTGCCAAAATTGAAAGATAAGTCAGTTGTACTCGAAAATTTAGAATACGAATTTAAAGGTGTTTGTGTTAAGCAAGATTTTAAATCAAACACAACTTTACTAATTGAAACCGCAAAGAAATTTTTGCATGCACCATATTTATGGGGAGGTAAAACTATTTTAGGAATTGATTGTTCCGGGTTAACCCAAATTGTTTTTCGTGCAAACGGATTTAATTTGCCTCGTGATGCTTATCAACAAGCTGAAATAGGAACGGCACTTAGTTTTGTGGAAGAAGCATTACCGGGCGATTTGGCTTTCTTCGATAACGAGGACGGTAAAATTGTTCACGTTGGTATTGTAATGGAAAACCAACAACTCATCCACGCATCGGGTCAGGTACGCATCGATAAATTTGACCACTACGGTATTTTTCATAGTGATAAAAAAAAGTATTCTCACATGTTGAGGGTTATTAAGAGAATTATTTAATAATCGAAATTAATTTTTGCCTTCAAGTTGATCTGATTAACCTTGTATATATTATTTTCGCTTCAAACCTTGCCTTTTTTAATGTTTAACAATCAATTTTTGAACCTTTGTGCCGGTATGTATAAAATAAATGCCATCGTTTAAATCACGACATGAAAATTGATTCGTATTTTTTTCAATCAATACTAATTCACCTTGAGTATTAAATATGTTTATTTCTGTAACGGTACCATTTAAATGCACCGTTTCACTTGCTGGTCGTTTCAGTAAATCTAGTTAATGTTACTTTCTAAAATTAATACAGTTCCTCTAAGTAACTTATCCTCTTGTTATTTACGAAAGTTTCTTTAATATCTACGACTTTAGTTTTTTTCATATAATTTCACAATTGAAAATTTTCAATCTTAAATTTACAACATTAAACATATAAAAATAAAAGACCTTATTTTAAATAACATGCCTCAGTACCTGGAACTTTATTTTCTAAACATTTTTTCGTTTTCAATTTTTTCGTTCCATTTACCTTTCCAACTTCTACTGCTTGTAATGTTGCATTATTCCCAGTAGAATCTTTAACATAATAGGTACATTCACAGGTGCTTTCATTAAATACTTTTCGGCATGATGCGAATAAAAGAATTGAAAATAGTGCGAAGGTTGTCCCGGCAAGTAACACGCTTTTTAGAATTTTTGTCGTCATTGTTTTTAGTTTTAATTATTAATAATATTTAAGGTCCGAATGCTTTTTGTCTAACGCAATTTCGTCCGCATTTATTGCCTATAACTACTCTGTAAGAACAATTCCAGTATTCAGTATGTCACTAAAAGAGTTTTTAATGACATAGTAATAAATACCGAATATTTTAATTCTTTAAATACACAATGGTCATTATACAATTCCAACGAATATTCTTTACTATTATTAGCCACTTTAAAAGTTATTACTACTGTTATTGTATTAGATAAACAAAAATAGATAACAAGGAATTAATTGTTTTATCAGTTTGCTAAGCACTGTTGTGTTTTGTCATCTCTCTTGTTCCCATAGATTATATCTTATATTATTAATCACGAAAAAAAATGCCTAGACGTTGGGAGAATTTTGTAATTGACTGATTACGCGTGAAATTAATTTTTGACTTCAAGTTGATCTGATTAACCGTGTAAATATTATTTCCGCTTCAAATCCTGCCTTTTTTAATGTTTAACAATCAACTTTTGAACCTTTGTTCCGGTATGTATAAAATAAATGCCATCGTTTAAATCACGACATGAAAATTGATTCGTATTTTTTTCAATCAATACTAATTCACCTTGAGTATTAAATATTTTTATTTCTGTAACAGTACCATTTAAATGCACCGTTTCACTTGCTGGATTTGGATAAAAGATAATATCAGTTTTGTTTGCAGAAGAGTTACTTATGTTTAAAGTAGTACCGGTGTTTTTTATTTTATTTACGCTTCTATAAACACCTGCCCCGCCAGTACCTGCGTATAAATAACCATCTGGACCTAATTCTAAAGTATGTATAGCTACATTTC
>CAZQIC010000188.1:0-6143 GCA_964593555.1 uncultured Bacteroidia bacterium
AGATACGATTTTATTAGATTGTTTTTAACATTCTATTTTTAGAACTCCCCTTAATTGAAATTCCGTAAGGAATAAAAGCTCCTGCTATTGCCGCAAGGCCTCCAAGAGGCGTTACTTCTATCATAGCAGCACCAGCAATAAATACGCCGGTATATACACCCGCCAAAATTCCGGCTTTTCTGTTGCACTTTTTATACTCTTGAAATTCGCCTAATGCTGCCACAGAATTTTTTTCATACTCCGCTTTTAAATTCCTAAATCCAGGGCCCATTTTTATTCGTGTTCCTCCTTTTAAGAAAACACGATTCCACCCATTGTTATGCAGCATAATAGCATTTTCCTCATATTGCTTAATAGCAGTAGAATCAGCAACTCCGGAAAAAGCAGTTTCAGATATAAATATTAAAATCAGGCAAACCAGTATTGTTTTCATTTATTTCGTTTTCTATTTGACGCATAGAAAGGCTAAAAGTTGTCTTTAGATACTAAATCTTTTAGTTAAAAAAAGTTAAAGAAGAAGTGAATACTCCTCCTAAAGGGTGGGATAGATGCTTAAAAGAAATCTGTAAAGCTCTAATTTCCTTTTACCATTTTGGCAAAAGGTTTATTCTCGATCTTACTTTCCAGCCATGCAATAAAATCAAAGTAGGTAAGCACTCTTTTTTCCATTGGATCCTTTAACAAGGCTTCTATTTCCTTTTTCAAAGACCGGAATGCTTCATTCACTAATTTTTCAGAGGTAAGTTTCGGCATTTTTCTAACGAATAAAAGTATGGCCGTTTCGAATTTGTATAACTGGCCTTTCTTCGAGAGGTAACGATAAACAGATTTAAAAGCATACTCTATTAATTCCTCATCCTGCTTTTCGTAACAAATAATAAGATGAAGGATCCGTGCAAATCCCAACACATCGCTCCTATGACCTTTATCAGGCAAATGAAGTATTCTATTTACAGTCCTTAATGCCAAAGAATATTTTCCATTCGCAAAATAACTGTATGCGGCAAGATATTGCAATATCATCCGGGGTTCGTTTAGTGAAGGATCCTCTTCTCTTCCAATAATTGTTTCCTTATTTTTTTCAACATAATTATTCGCCTTATGAAAATCTCCCTGAGTTATATACATTCCCAATTCGAATAATCCGGATACATAAAATTTCTCCACCTCCCATAATTGTGAACTTATTTTCAGACCCCGGAATTCATTTATATGTGCCAATGCGTCATTGAATTTTTTCACATCCATCTCACAGGAAATAAGGTTCGACAACACCGTTTTATATTGCATAAGATAGTGTTCAATAAAATGAGGATTCTTATGCATCAGGTCATACAGCGCTTTCATATAATCATATGCCTTCTGATGATCGTCGGTCATAAAATAATATGCGTTTAAGCTCCGGTAATAATTGAACAGCGAATGAAATGACAATGCTTTTTCCGGGCTTTGCAACAGCGGGTTCTGCAATATTTTTTTGAAGGCATCGTACGACGCTCCATCGCGAATTGCTCCTGACTGTTTTATTTTATAAAAAAGATCTGTAGATAATTTTGAATAGTCCACTGCGTTGGCATGCCGCTTGATAATATAATTTATTCTCTGAAAAAATTCAGCCATATCATTTTCGGAAAGGCCCGTATAATTTCTCGAAATAATATATTTTAAATTCCACTCCAGCAAAATCAACATAAATGCATCCTCGTCGTATTTTTCCGCCAGGGCAATTGCCTTGTTTAACATCTTTTGTACTTGCGCAAACAAGGAGCGATTAAAGAGTATTTCAATAGAATGAATATAACTTAACAATTCCGCCTCAATTGTGCTATTGTGGTAATAGGCATTAAGACTTTTAATAACAATGTGATAGAGCCTGTTTTTTAATAACGAAATCCTTAATGTGTAGTCTTGCGTATTTTTTATTTTGTCTTCGTCATATTTTTTCATTTTGTCCATCGCATCAAAAAGCTTCACATAATAATTCTCCTCACCGATCACATGTTTAGATGCGAAAATTTTAAAATGTCTTTTTTCAGACATGGACATGGATTTGATGAGATCAAACAGGTCTTCTCTTATTTGTTCAGACATGATAATAATATTTTAATTATTGATGCACTAAAAGGGCTCAATTTCTGCAATTTACTATAAAATTTGCTTCTGACATGAAAATTTAATGATAAATAAATTACTATTCAACAGCCCCTTTATTTAGGTTTGATTAATCCTCGACATATGAAAAATCTATATGTAATTGCGCTGAGTCTCATCGTTTGTAATACCTACTCTGCAAATGATCACATTCGATTTATTGAAAACAAAGGACAAATAACCAATACCGAAAATCAAGCTTGTGACGATATACTTTTTCATACGGAGTCCGCGGGAATGGGCATTTTTTTGAAAAAGACCTCTCTAAGTTATGTATTCCAATCATATCCAGAAATAGATATTGAAAACCTGGATTCTGCTTATGAGGCCAAAGACTTATACATTAAGGCCCATCGTGTAGATCTTCATTTTGTGGGCGCAAATACTAACCCTGAGATCTTAAAGCAGGAGGCGACTGATGCCGTATATAATTTTTATAATGAAAATTCATCTATCTCAGGCACGAGAGCCTATGAAAAACTGGAATACAAAAACATATATAAAAATACAGATGTGATTTTTTATACTTCACAACCCGGGCATATGAAATACGATATTATTGTGAACCCCGGCGGCGACCCCAAAAACATAGGACTCTACTATATTGGTGCTGATGACATACGTGTTAGTAGTGGAATTTTAAAAGTATCTACAGGTCTTGGAATAGTTGCAGAATCGATGCCAAAAGTTTATCAAAATATCAATGGAAAAATAATTGATGTAAAAGCAGAATACATTTTAGAAGATGAAATAGTAAAATTCAAAACAGGTGAGTACAATAAAAATTATTCGCTGATCATTGACCCCTGGGTAACATTTGTTGGTGGCAGTAGTTACGATTTCGCGTATGGAATTGATGTTGACAACAATGGCAACATTACAACAATAGGATCGACTAATCCAGTTTTATTCCCATTAACTCCCGGTGCTTTCCAAACCAATTATGGAGGCGGCAGCTGGGATATGTTTGTTACAAAATTTGATGATGCAGGGAATTTAGTTTTTTCTACTTTAATGGGCGGCGCAGGAGATGATTTAGGCTATGCGGCTACAAGCGATTTGCAAGGAAACATATATATAACCGGAAGCACTACATCCACGGGATTGGGTGCAGCAACAACAATTCAGGCAACAAAGAATGGGAACTCCGATGCGATCATTGTAAAGTTTGGGCCCTTAGGTAACAGGATCTGGTCTACATACTATGGTGGTGGAAATGCAGACGAAGGCTGTGCAATCAATGCAGATGCATCAGGAAATATTTTTATTGGAGGAGATACAAAAGGAGGAATAAATATTTCTTCAGGTTGTTTCCAACCTTCTTTTGCCGGTAGCACAGATGCATTTTTATTAAAAATAAATACAACCGGTCCTACAAGAGTTTTTTGTACTTACCTGGGCGGAAGTGGTAATGATATTATAAATGATATGGATATTGATCCTGCAACAGGCGATATTGCAATTATCGGAAATACTGCCTCAACTAATTTTCCAATCTCCGCAGGAGCATACAAATCTACTGTCCAGGGAGTAGATAATTTTATTGCAAGATTCAATTCATCTGGCAGTAGAGTGTGGGCAACTTATTTTGGCGGCATCGCAGGAGATCAGGGAAATGGTGTAGCATTCGACAATCAGAGTGATATAGCTTTTTGCGGTACTTCCTTTTCATCCAATCTACCAACAACAATAAATTCTTTTCGTGGAAATCAAATGGGCCCTTATAATGGATTTATAGGAAAATTAAACTCGACAGGAGCATTTCAATGGGTAACTTATTACGGTACTGGAATGTGTGAAGGGTATGGAGTCGCCATCAATAAAGCGAATAACGACATTTATGTATCCGGGGACATTTATTGGAGCGGGTTGCCAACCTGGGCTTGCGCATTTCAACCTATCGAAGGCGGCGGGCAGGCAGTAACTTTCCCTTTCCAGCCGGGAGAAGACCAATTTATTGCACGCTTCGATGCAAATGGAAGTTTTAAATGCAACACTTATGTTGGCGGCTTTGGTCACGATGATGCAACCGGACGCAATGGAGGAAACATTTGTTACTTCAAGGGAGATGTATACATAAGTGCGCAATCTTCGGGAGCTTATCCCACAACTCCTAATGCATTTCAAACCGTATTTGGCGGAGGAAGCAGCGATGCGGTAATTGCAAGAATATGTGGACACACCTGCGGTGATAATACAGTCACTGTAGATATTACTTCTGACAAAGATTCCGTATGTGCAGGAAACGGAGTTAATTTTAGTGATCTGAGTTCCGTTTGCGATACTTCTGAAAGCAAGTGGTACTGGATATTCCAGGGAGGCACCCCTTCTTCATCAACACTTAAAAATCCAACGAATATCATTTACAATGTACAAGGATCTTATTCTGTAAAACTTTTGCTGGAGACGCCTTGTGGCAAAGATTCTATTGTTTACAATAATTTTATTTATGTCTCTGATCCAATAGCCATAATAAATTCCGCAACAAATGTTTCCTGCTTCGGAGGGAATAATGGCGCTGCTTCTGTTGGAGTGTTTGGCGGTGTGACCCCCTACTCTTATTCGTGGTCACCAACTGCCGGTATTAATAATTCGATCAGCAATCTTATCGCAGGAAATTATTCTGTGACTATAACAGATAAGATCGGATGCACTTCATCCGCGTATGCTAATATTACTGAGCCCTCAATACTTTCTGTTACAGCCGTAACAATTGCCAATGCAGGATGCAGTGGTATGGCAGGAATTATCTCAACCAGTATAACCGGAGGAACATCGCCTTACAGTTACTCTTGGAATACAAGCCCAGCACAATTGGCTTCAAATGCAACCGGCCTTGCCCCTGGAACCTATTCGGTAATAGTTACAGATAGCTATGGATGCAGCGCGACAGCAACAGCAACAGTTATCCCTTCTGCGTCTGCTCCTATTATTATTTCCATAAATAATCCATCACCTATTTGTGAAGGCAATTCTGTTTTGTTAAGTGCAACAGTTTCCGGCGGTGGAGGTATTTATTCATACACCTGGCTTCCTTCGAATACAAATGGCAATACGCTTATTGTAACTCCAAGTTCAAGCACTACTTATTCGTTAGTTGTAACCGACAATTGTAATTCACCTTCTGCAATGGCCGTAACAACTGTTACCGTCAACCCAAAACCAAATGTATTATTTAGTGTAAACGACAGTATTGGCTGTGCCCCACTTTGCATCAATTTCACGAACAATACAGCAGGAACAAATTCATGTGTTTGGAATTTAGGTGATGGCACTTTTTCTTCACAAAGTTCCTTTAGTCATTGTTATAACGATCCCGGAAGTTTTAGTGTTTCGTTAACTGTTACCGACAACAACGGCTGCACTAATACATTAAGCAAGGCAAACTATATTGTTGTTTATCCCAACCCGGTTGCCGCTTTTTCATCCAGCCCAACCAACGTTACGTTGGCCGACCCTACAGTATATTTCACAGACAATTCCAACGGAGCCACAACCTGGCAATGGAACTTTGGAGGCGTTATCAATTCATCCTCTACAATACAAAATCCAAAATTTATTTATGCTGATTCAGGTTCTTATAATGTACGGTTAATTGTAAGCAATGAGTTTGGCTGTACCGATTCTGCATACAGAATTATTTATATCAATCCAATTTTTGCACTATATGTCCCGAATTCCTTTTCTCCAAATGGAGATAATTTAAATGATGAGTTTTTAATTTCAGGAATAGGAATAAAACATACCCATTTCTCCTTAATGATCTTTGATCGCTGGGGAGCACTTCTATTCATAACTGATGATATAAACAAAGGATGGGACGGAAGAGTAAATAATCGCATTGCTCAAATCGATACTTATGTATGGAAAATTTCGTTAACAACATTTGATGGTCAGCTACTCCGAAAATCGGGACATGTTAACCTAATCAAATAATTATTTAAGGGGAGTTCTAAAAATAGAATGTTAAAAACAATCTAATAAAATCGTAT
>CAZQIC010000189.1:0-6077 GCA_964593555.1 uncultured Bacteroidia bacterium
TTGAAATTAAAAGTGAAGTATGCATAATAAACTTAATCGGTATAAACTCTATTGTCTAAATAAATTCCATAGGCGGTTGCTGCGCCATTTCCTGAAATTACATTTCCTTCACCAGGGTTGATTCCACCAATAGTTACAGAAGGGCAACTGGTAGATGTATATATTCCATAATCCTGCGAATTACTTGTAACAAATGAAGTGCCATTGCTAGCTAAACCAATGTAATTTCCTTTTATATTGTTACCAGTTGCTGCAGCACCTGTAATGTAAATCCCCCTAACTCCGTTTGCAGAAATAATATTTCTGTACGCTGCAGTTGTACCGCCAATTGTATTTTTGGGCGATCCATTTATTTCAATACCACTAACTTGGTTATCCGTAAACCGGGTGCCGCTTGCGGTGGTTCCAATGTAGTTTCCTACAATAGTATTGCCGGTGGTATTCGTGCTGTTTGAGAAAACTCCTGCGCCCGTAGCTGCCGTGCCATCATAGTTGCCAGAGATTATATTTCCCTCGCCTGAATTTGTTCCGCCAACAATATTTAATCTCGCACCGTTTGTCATATAAACACCATAGTCCTGTGAGTTTCCGGTTATATAGGTCGCTCCATCAGTAGCAATACCAATGTAATTTCCTTTTATTAAATTACTGGCCGATCCGAAAATGTAAATTCCTGCTGTGGTATTATCTGATATGGTATTTTTGTGTGCAGCAGTGCTTCCGCCTATCACATTTGCACTGCCAAAGACTAAGTGTATACCATACTTCTGGTTGCCAGATCCAAGCGACGTGGCCCCGGTTGCCGTCGGGCCAATAATATTCCCACAAATTAAATTGACTGCCGTGGTTGTATTGGTATATATTCCAGTGCTTGCATTTCCTGAAAGTACATTTCCATCTCCGGTACCTGTTCCTCCTATAGTTGTTGCAGGGGCTGAACTATCTAAGTATACTCCGGTTGCTTGAGCATTACCAGAAATAAGTGTTGTTCCGTCAGCAGCAATACCAATGTAATTACCTTTTATAGTTGTGTTGGTAGCGGAAGCTCCGGTAATAAATATGCCGGAGTTTGTATTGTCCGATATAACATTTCTATATGCTGAAGAGGTTCCACCTATAACGTTACTTCCTTTATTGTTAATGTATATTCCGTAATCCTGGTTGTTGGTGGGTTGTAATGTTGTTGTGCCAACTGCTTTTGCTCCAATAATATTTCCGAAAATAGAATTTCCTGCATTGTCTAAATAAATACCATAAGCAGTTGCCGCCCCATTTCCTGAAATTACATTTCCCTCACCGGTACCCGTTCCGCCGATTGTTGTTGCAGGAGCGGTTGTGGAAAGATATATTCCATAATCTTGTGAATTACCTGTAAGAAAAGTTGAACCATCAGTTGCTGTGCCAATATAATTTCCTTTTATAATTGTTCCAGTTGAAGATGCTCCTGTAATGTACACCCCATAACTTGTATTTCCTGAAATTGTATTTTTCCCATTTCCTGTACCACCAATTACATTCGATGGTGATCCCGCCGAAGCAGCGTACCCTGATGGCGTAAAGCCTCCAATTGCTATACCGTAAGACTGATAATTTGTGCCTGTTACAAGAGATGAGCCATTCTTAGCGAGCCCGATAATATTACCATAAACATAAGTAAAACCATTTGGACTGTTTTGATTGATACCGTAACCCGTTAGTGATGAATTGCCGTTACCCGAAATTACATTCCCTTCTCCAGGGTTAGTTCCTCCAATAGTATTATTTTTACCGGCGTTGCTTCCGCTTCCAAAAAAATAAATTCCATATTGTTGATTGTTCGCTGGAGCTGTTGCTCCATCAGATCCAACACCAATATAATTACCTAAAATACTATTGCCAGAAGCGCCCCCCGTAATATAAATGCCCTCATTTTGAATCGATGTAGCCCCTGATTTATAATTTCCCGTAATTATATTTCCTTGTCCGCTTATTGTTCCGCCAATTACATTGCTGGTTGATGAGTTAAGTAAATTAATCCCTAAGTACTGTACATTGTTTGTGACAGTTGACATTCCATCCTTTTGAAGGCCAATAATATTTCCGTAAAAATAATTATTATTTGATGCTGATAATGAAACACCATAATCCGTATTGCCGGAAAGTACATTGCCTTCATTGGCATTTGTTCCCCCAATAATATTATTATTTGCGCCTACTGCGAATCCAATGCCCCATCGTTGAGAGTTTGATGTTATGAAGGTAGATCCATCCGGAGCTAAACCAATATAATTGCCTTTAACAACATTTCCAGTTGTCGTGGCTCCCGTAAAATAAAGTCCAAAATTTAAGTTGTTATCTGAAATAACATTTCTATGACCACTTGTGCTTCCACCAATAATGTTATCATAGCTGCCGCTTACATAAATACCGTGAGTCTGCGAGCCAGCCAAAGATGTTGTTCCACTTGCCGCTGCGCCAACTATGTTTCCATAAATATTATGGTTGCCACCTCTCATGAATATGCCGTATAATGTATTACCGGAAATAACATTCCCTTCTCCGGTTCCAGTACCGCCAATAGTTATAGAAAAAGTTGAAGTGGATAGATTAACCCCATAATCCTGAGAGTTAGAGGCGATATTTGCAGTACCGCTGGAGGATATACCAATGTAATTACCCTTTATTTGTGTGCCAGTTGCACCGTTTAATAAATAAATACCTGCGGCAGTATTTGCAGAAATAATATTTCTATGCCCAGATGTGCTCCCACCAATAATATTTCCATAACTCACATTGCTATATATTCCATAAAGCTGACTGCCGGAGGCCAAAACGGTTGACCCATTCCATCGTGTTCCCATCCTGTTGCCAGAAATAACATTATCGCTGGAGGCATCTGAATAAATTCCGGCAATAACATTGCCGGATATAAGATTCCCATCACCCGATGCGGTTCCACCAATAATATTAGAGTTGGAAGATAATAGGTGTATACCGTATTGTTGAGTTGCGCCCGATGGGATATTGCTTGCATCTTTTTGCAAACCAATAATATTTCCCTTGATTATATTGACTCCTGAAGCTGCAATATAAATACCGGCGGAGGTGCCGACTCCAGTATTCATTCCGGAAATAAGATTAATTCCTTCAGGCGTTCCATCACCAATGAAATTATCTGTACCGGTTATATGAATACCATAATATGTTTTTGTTCCTGGCGTCTCGCCATCAGCATCTACTCCAATATAACAACCAATAATAGTATTGAGTTTACTGGTGATGGTAATTGCAATGTCGTTTGCACTGGGTGTTCCATCACCAAAATCCTGGAATACTATGCCGGTAATAGTGTTGGTATTTCCGGTCAATATTAAACCCGTCGGTACATTGTTCACATTATTAAGGACGATTGCATAAACTGCATTTAGCGTTCCTCCAAAAATAGGGGTTGTGTTTGGGGAGCCGGCAGAAACATCAGCTGGCCATCCATTAATAGTTACGCCAGCATCATCTGTTAAGGCGGGTAAAGCCCCTGAAATGTCTATCACAGTAATGCTTGGATCAAAATCAATTATGTCATGGCCAGGATTGAGGTTGGCAGCTTCAATACATTCAGATAAAGACGATGCAACATCTCCTGTTCCATCATCAACACTAGAATTTACAGTGAATGTGGTCTGCGAAAAAGAATAATAAACCGAAAGAGAAAAGAAGAGGGCTAAAAATCTATTCATAAAACAACTTGCCGATAAATCTTACATAAGCAATTTACGAAAAAAAGCCAGAAAAGTTTCATAAAAATGCCTCTCAAATTACATTTCAACCCACTCTGAAAGGTAGGAAAAACGCTCTTTTAATTGTCCTTTTTCAACAATTGTAGCCCGTTCAATTAGGCCATTATCTGATTTTAGCAAAGAGGGCATTACGCGCTCATAAAGTTCTTTTCCAAAATCTTCTGATGCGTCGCGCGGAAGTTCACATGGCAGATTGTCTACCGCCATTACAGTAATAGTATCCTTGCCAAATGCAATATCTTCTTTTTCCGTTACAGGGTTGTAGCCGAAAAAAGGATTAGAAATGCTGCTTGCTCTGATCGTGCTTGGCACTGAACCATCTATATCGCAACTGATATCTGCAATAACGCTTATTCTGAAGTCGGATGATTTAATATCTTTTTTTGTAAATAGAACAGGGCATCCCGGAGACCAAAAATGACCTGTGATTAACAGGTCACAAACTTTTGTGTAGGGCAGGAAAGTGGAATTATACTTTTCGGGATGTAAATAAAATTCGTTTTTATTCCATGATGATCCGTCTTTTGCTTCGTGGTAATCTTTAGAATGCAATTGACAATACACTGGTTCTCTAAAGGAGCAATTTAAAAATTCGTAAGGGGTAACTTTTCTTATTTTCAAAGAGCTTACTGTTTCCATCGCTCCATTAGCTACGCGGCCGCCGCCCGTGATCAATATTTTTATATTCGAAAGTTTAATTCGTTTTAGTTCTTCTTCCATTTCAGCCTTGTCTCTGCATGAATGAGCGGGCTTTGCATGGTACAAATCATATTTTTTTCCGTAACCCAATAATCCATTATACGCGCCAACAATTCCGGCATATCGTCCAAAACCAATGATGCGGTTGCTGTTTGCATCTGTCATGGTTTCATAATCTATGAGTGTGATTTTTTTTTCTATGACAGACCGCATCATAGCTAAATTATGTGGTTGTTTTTTTATTGTATGTGAGAAAAAAATATATGTTTTGTTTGGAATAAATTTTTCTTTTGGAACTTCTTTTACACCAATTAATATATCGCAATGAGAAAGGTCATCTGTAAGAGGCAATCCGAATGAAGCGTATTCGTTATCTGAATAACAACGGATATTACTTGACTGAATAAATAATTGAACGTTCGAATATTCCTTTAAAAGTTCAGAACATTGGAGTGGGGTAAAGGGTACACGTTTGTCGAGTGGATTTTTTTCTTCGCGAACGATACCAATTTTGATCTTTTGCATTGGAATAAAGGTACGATTTTTGTACGTATCTTTAAGGTAGTTCTTTGATCACACTAAAGCATTTCTCCTGTTCAGAATTAAAACATTGAACTTTAACCCTGAGCATAGTCGAAGGGTTAAACTAATTAATTGGGGCTGACCGGTTTTGACAGCGGGCGAAGTGATGTGTAAGCATGCCGTGTGTTGTGAACATGACACGATAATCCTAATTCTCAAACAATTCAAATGGCGAGTCTAACTACGCTATGGCTGCTTAATCAACTAAGTTGATATAAGTGCCTGTTTCCCCGGGAGCTATTCTCTGCTGCGCCCGGATGAAGCACCACAAATGCCGAGATAGTCCTGGATAGCTTCGTATCCAGGATGAGATAAAGAAGATAAGATAGTGCCAGGCCCGCATTTTTGCCAAGCACTTTCCGAAAACCAAAAAGATGCTAAGCATGTAGAAGGCTCAGCAATTCCTCGTTTGGACGCGGGTTCGACTCCCGCCAGCTCCACTCGGAGGGAAGATTCTGAAAAATCAGATTTCTTCCCTCCTTTTTTTTTGCCCAATCCCTTGTCTGTCTTGCAAAGTAACTCAACGGCTTTGTTTAATTTTGTGGTTCGATACTCATTATCTTGAAAAAACAGCTTTTCAGGAAAGATCGAACCAATTATCTTTTGTTTAACCTCAGTATTCTTTGCAGAGTAGTATTTATCAAGGTTTAAGAGCAAATCAAGGCAATCATCAATCTTAACGGCATTTCGCCCGACCGTACAAAAAATGAAGCAGGAAGACCAATTTTATTGTTTACCTTACCGCTCAATCCCCTCATAAAAATGCCATTAAAACATAATAAGATCAACGGTGGCGTATCATTTGCGAAAAACACTTGCCCCCCATCAGCAAAATATTTCTATTAGAAGAGATAATAGCTTCGCAAAATATTTTTCTAAAATTTTTTAACTCTCTCCTAATTATGGAGATGAGGCTTTTTTTTGTATAAAACGGAATACATAATTTTTTTATAAATCGCACTTAATTACTTTAGGGGAGTTCTAAAAATAGAATGTTAAAAACAATCTAATAAAATCGTATCT
>CAZQIC010000190.1:0-5919 GCA_964593555.1 uncultured Bacteroidia bacterium
TTCTCCGATTTTTAGTCAAATCTCTAAAAGTGAATTTTTAGAACCCACCTTAATAAAATGAAATTTATCTCTCTTGTATTTGACCGCCGATCTTGTTTTAAAATCAGCCAAATCAAATATTTCAGGGCCAATGGGGAATTTGCCTGCCTGTATTACAATCTAATGTACAAAAAGTAACCCCTTCATTAAAATAAATTTTAACAGAATCTTACATTTCAATAATACTGCATTTTAAATATTTGAATACTGTTCATTTGAGCAACGGCAGGTTTTGCAGATAAACGGGTGAGGATTTAGTCTTTTGTTCCTACGTTATCAGGCTTCAAGGATCATTTACTCAAAATATTTCGGCCAATGGAAGTTGCCAACGGTATTGCAATGACAGAAAAAGGATATAAAAAGGAGGTTTATTTAACAATGTTTACATGTCCCACGTATTCGTGGTGTTGATCAAGAATATCATCAAGGGCGATTCTCCATACATAAGTATCTATTTGGGCAATATTTAGACCTCCATTCGCTTTAAGAAAAAGCTGTCCACCGTTATTAAGAATCCCCGCGTCGTAGGCCACGTTATACTCCTATTGTAATGTTAACCTTACTTCAATATTACTTTCTGGGATCTAAGTCCAGTATCATTGGCTACTTGCACAAAATAAACTCCACGTGGCTCTTTACTAATATCTAATGAATACATATTTTCTAAGCTTGCGGAGAAAGCAGAAATCTTATCGCTGTAAATAATTTGGCCTGTTGAATTATAAATTTTCACAATACTCCTGCCAAAAAACAGTTCATCAAACAAAATATTAATTTTACCGCAAGAAGGATTAGGATATATAATCATATCAAACAATGGATTATTACTTTCTTGTATCCCAACTGTGAGACATATCACTGAATCAACACCACCCGAACCTACTAAAGTAGATGGAGAAGACATTGACAATTTATTTCCTGCTTGCAGCGAAGTAATTCGCAGCGGTAGTATTTGATAAGTTAATAACCATACTTATATTATTTTCATTACAGCCACTATTTCCATTTACATCTGTTTTAATTGTATAAGAACCGGCTGAGGAACCACAGGAAACATATCCTCCATCTGATGTTTGTCGAACAGAGTATCCATAACCTGTCCAATTTACCCCATCATTATAGCTTTTACCCCATGAAATAGTTCCACTTCCATTTGTCTTCAATAAATAACGTTCTGTTTTGGAAGAAAAACTATTTGTTTCCCCGGTAAGAATATATCCTCCATCAGCGGTTTGTTGCACATACCTTCCATAGTCAAACCTTACATGGCTTGTTGTTGAGCCTCCATATCGCTTACTCCAGGTAAGATTTCCTGAGCCGTCTGTTTTAACAAGAAAAACATCATAATTATTTCCTGTAGGCAATTGAAAATACAAGGTGCGTCCTACCATAACATATCCATCATCCTTTACACCATCAGCATCATCATCTGTTTGCTGGATACAGATAAAATCAGATCCAAGTTCCTCTGTATATTTTTTCGACCATAAAATATTGCCCAAAGAATCTGATTTCATTACAACCGCGGCTGAAGATGATTGAATATTGTATTTCCCTGCAACAATATATCCGCCATCATGTGTTTGCTCACAAGAAAAACCATAATAAGGATACGTTCCATCACCATAAGTTTTTGCCCATTGAACATTTCCTGATCCGGTTAATTTTACAAGGTATATCTCATTAAGAAGTGTATTGTCACTATGTCCTGTAATGATATATCCTCCATCAATTGTTTGTTTTATGTAATTGCCGTAATCATCTGCGTTTCCTCCGATCGTTTTTGACCATTGTAAATTTCCATTCCCATCTGTTTTTACTACATATACATCGTATCCTCCGGCGCCAAAACTGTTTGTACATCCACATGCAATGTAACCTCCATCTTTAGTTTGTTCTACGTTACTAACTTTTATAAAACTATAATCAGAAATATCTTCATTATTTGTGCCTCCAAAAGTTCTTGCCCAGGTAGTATCTCCCTTACCATCTGTCTTGATAAGATATAGATCCCCATTACCTGCACCATACGCTGAAGTACTGCCAAAAAAGATAAAACCGCCATCAGATGTTTGAGTACCGAAACTCCCTCCACCACTAGAAACAGAACCCTTTCGCTGAAAAGTTATTTGTGATAATAAATGGTTTTGTAAAAAAAAATTAACGATCACAATAACCATTAAAATTTTACAAGAAGAATTTGATAAAATTTCCTTATTCATTTGTGTTTGTTGTATAAAATGTTCTTAAATCTTGGCTTGATTATCTACCAATGTTTCAAATCTACTCTGCACTTTAGCGCATTACAATCAAAACTATAGATTGGATAGTAAGAGCACTATTGTTTCTTGAATTACAAAATTCTGATTATCAATCATTTATGTTAATAAAAAATACTAAGTGCGAAAAATGATAAAAAATTGTCCTATGAAGGACATACGAACAACCAATATTGGAAATAACCGAATAGGTAGATATAATGTTTGATGATTTTATCTGGGAGTTGCCAACGGTATTGCAATGACAGAAAAAGGATATAAAAAGGAGGTTTATTTAACAATGTTTACATGTCCCACGTATTCGTGGTGTTGATCAAGAATATCATCAAGGGCAATTTTCCAAACATAAGTATCTATTTGGACCGGATCCTTACCTTCATTCGCCCTTCCATCCCATCCAATAGAAGGATTACTTGATTGAAATATTAAATCTCCCCAACGATCGAAGATCCAAAACTTATAATTCGTTACGTCTATTCCATATCCTTTGGGAATAAAAATATCATTTAACCCATCCCCATTGGGCGTAAACGTATTTGGTATGTACATTATATAATCTGCATTAATTCGTATCATTTTTTCAGCAGTATCGGCACATCCAAATTCATTTATCACTATTAATTGTACTATATAACTTCCTGTATCGCCATAAGTATGTGTTGGATGCTGTAGAGTTGAGCTAGCATCTACATCATCAAAAGTCCATGCCCATGAAGTCGCCCCTTGTGATAAATCTGTAAAAACTATTGTAGGATTTAAAATTGTTGTGGACTGAGGATTTGCCTCAAAAGCAGCAATAGGATTTGGATGAACAGTAATAAAGTTATTTTCAACATGTGTATTGCTGCAGCCATTGCCATCTGTAGCTACAAGAGTAACATTGTAGCTTCCCGGAATTTGATAACAATGTTCAATAAGATTTGTACTGCCATTTGGTGAGCCATCGCCTAAATTCCAAATTAAATTTTGTGAAGCACTAGATGTATTTGTAAAATTAATACATAACGGACCGCAGCCTTCTGTTACATCGCTTGTAAAACTTACCACGGGTAGCTGATTTACTGTAATGGGCAATGCTCCTAGAGCGGTACACCCATTACCGTCAGTCACAGTAACATTATAAATGGCAGAAGCAACTGGTGATATATTTATTGAATTTGTATTTGACCCTGTACTCCAACTCAAAGAATAATTTGGAGTGCCGCCGCTTGTTATTGCATTGAGAATAGTTTGATCACCTTCACAAATAATCCCATTACCATTTACAGTAACAGCAAGAGCCTGTGCAGGTTCTGTTATAGTAACTGAAGCCATTGCTGTTGCGCCTGTATTATCGGTAACAGTTACAGTATAAATACCCGCAACTAAATTGTTTACTGTTTGTGTATTGCCTCCACCCGGATTCCATGTGTAAGTAAACGGTGCTATGCCTGAAACAGGAGTAACAGTCGCAGAGCCCGTGCTTTCACCTTTACATTTAACATCAATGGTTGTAGTGCTAATTTGAAAACCCAGGGGTGGGCAAATAACATTAGCAAAGACATTTGACACCGTCTCAATTGTATTCGGAGTAATTTGATTCCCAATAGTATTCACAACAATAGTTAACGGATGATCCGTTACTGTTGACTGTGATATTACCATTGAGGTGGAACCGTAGCAATTAATCAAACCAAGAGAATCTGTTTTCAAAATTGCATACCCTGAAAAACGAACCATACAAGAATAACCACGGTCTCGTGTTTGCCGGATTGATGTACCATAAGCAGTGCCTCCATAATATCTCGACCATTGAAGACTGAGATCGGGTTTTGCTTTCACAATATATGATCGATCCGGCTCCATATTATCCTCATATCCACCTCCACCAATAGCAATGAATCCCCCATCAGCCGTTATATCCATGGAGCTAAAGCCCGCATTAAGGCCCGCAGGATCTTTATAAGTTTGAATTTTAGTTGAAACCCCATTTGAATTTACTTTGAGAAAAAATGCATGGCTCGGACACCCCGCACCACCCGCATCATTTACTACATAACCCGCTACTATATATTCATTTGCCAAAGGCCAAACCTCTCTACCGGAAGAAGCTCCTCCACAGTTAATATTATCGTAAGTCATCTCATAAGTATTTTTCCATTGAATATTTCCTGTTGCATCCGTTTTAATTAAATAAACATCCTCTAACCCTAACCCATTTTTTTCAACATCATCATTTCCTGTTATTATATACCCCCCATCGGAGGTTTGCTTAACATTTTGGCCTACAGCGCCAGTGCTACCTGTAAATGCAAAAACTTTATCCCATAATATGTTTCCAAGACTATTCGTTTTAACGAGATATACATCTCTATCACTTGCCCCAGTTATTATGTAGCCTCCATCAGTGGTTTGCTCCACCCACCAGCCTTGTTCACTAGATAGTGCAGCGCCATATTTCTGGGACCATTGTAAAACACCATTAATATCAGTTTTAATAAGGTATACATCGGTATTGCCATTAAGGTCAGATGTTAAGCCAACAATTATGAAACCTCCATCTGATGTTTGTTGTATACACTTCGACTCATCATAATAACTATCACCATACGTTTTACTCCAAAGTACATTTCCGGCTAAATCCGTTTTAACCAATAAAATATCGCCCCTTCCTGTTCCCCATTCCAAGCCTATTGTAATAAAATCACCAGAACTTAATTCACGTACAGCATTTTTTACACCCTGGTAGGACTTTAAAAAATCTACCTGGGACTTTATAGTAAAGGAATAAAAAAAACAAAAGAGTGTAGTGACGTAAATTAATACTTTGTTCATTTGAAAAATTTTAAATTATTATTCCCTATATCAAACCTAACCCAGTACTTAGTTATTCTACAATTGAAAGTATAGCGGGAATAATAAGAGCAATATTTTAAATATCAATATAAACATTTGACTGTCAACTAGTTAATGATTAATAAAATACTTATTTTAGAAAAGGCAATGAATTGCTTTACCAATACTTTTACAAAAACGGATTGTTATCCTTATCTTTGAGTAAATAAATAAGTAGTATTTAACTTATATAAAACCATAGATATGTATCCCGAACAATTAGTAAAACCGATGAAAGCAGAACTTACTGCTGCGGGTTTTGAAGATCTTACGACACCTGATCAAGTAAATGAAGCAATTAACAGCAAAGGAACTGTGCTAGTAGTTGTGAATTCTGTTTGCGGGTGTGCTGCAGGAGCAGCAAGACCAGGAGTTAAGCTTGCCGTTGAAGGAAGTAAAAAACCAAACAGGCTTACGACAGTATTCGCAGGTTTCGATACTGAAGCTGTTGTTGAAGCAAGAAATCATATGTTGCCTTATCCTCCTTCTTCCCCTGCAATAGGATTATTTAAAGATGGAAAACTCGTGCATTTTATCGAGCGCCATCATATTGAAGGAAGATCTGCAGAGATGATTGCGGCAAATTTGAAAGCTGCGTTTGAGGAATATTGTTAGGCTAGTAGGCTGAAAGCAATTTGCAGTTGGCAATAAACAAAAAGAAGTAGGCAAAACGGGAGTGTAAATTAAACTGTGCTATTTAGTTTTATTATATTTGACTTATTAAGCG
>CAZQIC010000191.1:0-5855 GCA_964593555.1 uncultured Bacteroidia bacterium
CATGAATTTTTCCATTTTGTTTCTTTTTTTTTAAATTAGTAATTAATTGTTTTTGTACTCTAATGACGAACAGGTTTTAATAAACCGGACAACATATTAAAGAATTATATTAAATTATTGGTATTCAATCGTTTATAGAGATGATTTAATTGTCCAAATTTGCTCTTAATGTCTTAAGTAGCCCTGTTTTGTTTTTCCGAATCTGTTTGGCAAACAGCTTAGCTTGAGGGTGAACATCGTAGTACCTATCGCTCCAAGCAATAATTTCTACAAGTAATGGTATCAGATCAATCCCTTTTGAAGTGAGTTTATATAAAATCTTTGCCTTGCTGTCGGGATGCTTGTGCTTGGAAATGATACCTGCCCATTCTAAAAGAGCTAACCTATCTGCGAGTATGTTGGTAGCTATTTTCTCACCCGATTCAAGAAAATCACCATAAGTATTCTTTCCTTTAAACATCATATCCCGGATAATAAGCAATGACCATTTATCCCCAAAAATATCGAGCGCTGTACTTATAGGGCATTCCGACCTGAATTCGACTTTTTTCTTTTTCACAACACAAAGTTATAAAATCACTTGCATATTACAAGTAAATGTTTTTATATTTGCACTTGCAAATTAGAAGCAATTAATAATTAAAATCACGAAAAAATGAAAAACTCAATTAATTGGTTTGAAATTCCGGTAAAAAACTTCGAGAGAGCAAAAGCGTTTTATGAAACATTATTCGGTGTACCTATTGAGGTGATGCCTCACCCATCTTATAAGTACGGCATACTTCCGGGAGATATGCAAAACGGTGTAACAGGAGGTATTGTTGAAGGAGAAGGATTTGAACCATCAATGAAGGGTGCTTTAATTTATCTCAATGGAGGTGATGATTTGAGTATCCCTCTTGCAAAAGTGGAAAAAGCCGGAGGTAAAATAATATTGCCTAAGACCTCTATTGGAAACAATGGCTTCATGGCTCATTTTGTAGATACTGAAGGAAATAAAATGGCTTTACATTCGATAAAATAAAATCATGACAACAGTACATAACGAAATAAGCATTAATGCTCCCATCGAAAAGATTTGGGAGGCATTATCAAGTATTGAACAACTTGATAAATTTGACCCAACCGTAAAGAAGTCGGTAGCCCTGACAGACAAAAAAAGCGGTATTGGGGCCAAACGCAAAGTAGAAATGAAAGATGGCAAAAATTGGTTTGAGGAAAAGGTAACAGAATTTATACCCAATGAAGCGCTGGCCTATCAACTTACCGACTGTTCTTTCCCGATCAAAGGTTTAAAGCACAGTTATACTTTTGAAAAATCAGGAACGCAAGTGAAAGTTAAGCAAGTGATGCAATACACTGTTAAATTTGGCCTACTCGGAAGAGTCCTTGATAGTTTGATGATTCGTAAACAGACGAACTCTGGGATCAGAAAATTTTTCTTAGGATTAAAAGAACATGCAGAGAAAAACTAAAACCGATAACTATTAACCATGAGTAAATTACAAGCAAGAAACGAAGCCATTATTAATGCTCCGATCGGTAATGTCTGGTCAATCATTACAGACATCAATTTACTGGATAAGGTAAATCCGGGAGTTATCAAAGCAACAGGACGAATGGATAAACAGGGAGAAACAAGAACCTGTGAAATGGACAACAAAGGCCGTAAAGGTACAATGACGGAAAGGCTGATTGAGCTTGTTCCTGAGCAGAAAACCGTCTGGACAATTGAAAGCGATTCGATGGGAATGAAAAAAATGTTGAAGGACACAAAATTTTGTTTCCATCTTGAAAAGCTAAGTGACAATAAAACCAGGGTAATTAACGAAAGTTACTATCAACCCATAACCCTGATGGCGAAAATTATGAATGCACTGATGATGAAAAAAATGATGGGGAAAATGCAGAAAAAAATTCTTTCTAACATTAAAACATTAGCAGAAAAATAATTTCAATGGCTTATAACGAAAAACTAAACGACAGAATACGTGAAGCCATCGCAGAACTTCCTAATGTAGAAGAAAAACACATGTTTGGCGGAACCTGTTTCATGTTAAACGGGAAGATGTGTGTGGGCGTGGTAAAAGACGAAATGATGTGTCGTATTGATCCTGATCTTTATGAAGAAGCCCTTGAAAAAGAGGGATGCAGAGAAATGGTCTTTACTGGAAAACCCATGAAAGGATACGTATTTGTGAGTGAAGAAGGCATGAAAACAAAAAAGCAGTTTGATTATTGGATAAGTTTGTGCCTTGAATTCAATAAAAAAGCAAAGGCAGCAAAGAAAAAGAAAAAACAATAAAGGTTCAGTAGATTACGGAAAACCGCCCACTGAAGCTGTTTTTGGAATTATACAGCCTGAAAAAATAACCTCCTCCTTCAAATTGCGTGGAACTCAATTCAATCTCATCACCACTTATCTCTTGAAAATGTACAAAAACTCCACTTGAATTATATACCTCAAAATTAAAACTTGCATTCCTCGGATTGTAAAATTTAAGTGTCCCTGCACCTGCAATAGGATTGGGTATAATTGAAAATCCTTTTGCTCCGTAATTAGCATAATAAACAGATAAAACTTGCGACAAACCGTAATTACCAAGATTCATCCGGTAAAAATTTTTCTTATTGCTGGAAGGGCTCTCCTGAACAAAATCGTAGTCTTGATCTTCTGAAGTAGCTCCGCATACACCCGGATATGTATAAATGGGAAAAAAATTAACGGAATCAGTTGAATATTCTACATTCACATCTGTACAGCTAAATCCGGCTTTTACAGTCCATGCAATGCTTATTGAATTATCTATTTGCTGTACAGAAAAGTTTGTCAATGCAGGGTTAGTCTGCCCAATGGAAAGCAGAACAGGAAAGATTTGAAAAAATAGAAGAAAACATTTACTCATTGGGCCGTTTTATAAGTAAAAAAGCGATACGATACCCCCATTGTAAATTGATACTCTGAACCCACCTGAGTTCCATGTACATATTGATACATCGGAATTTCACTCAAAGCATATATTGTAAAATCATTATGGCTGAAGCTTAGCTGGGGAACAAAAAATATTTTCCTGCTGCCGGTGGAAGTAACATCAACATTGTATAAAGCCACCATATCAATGTTCTTATCATATTGCATTTTACCGACATATTCACCCTTCAACTGAAGGGTAACACCTAATTTTTGAAAAAATGTTTTGCTGGCAAATAAACCAACTGTTGAATAATCTCCAAACTTTTGCCCTAAAGCATTCCAGCCCTTTTTCATATACAAAGCGTTGGCAAAAATTCTAAAATTTTTCAAAGGGTATCCTCTGAAAAAGAAGCCATAAAAAATAAAATCCTGTGAACCATTCGTAGGTTGTACAGTTGGAGGGGAAGTGGTATAAAACTTTTGACCATTATTAGGATCGGTGTAAACTACGGTTGAATCATTATACTTTCCCAAGGGAATTTTATACCCTAATCCAATAGTAATTTCGGTGCGCCTGGTTTCGCTTGTAGTATTTAAAATATCGTATCTTGGAAATAAAATTAAATCGCCCATACCGGAAGACCTGATTGTATCAGCTCCATCTAAACCATATTGTGTTTTATTAAAAAAATAACCTGATTCAACCGACATGGTTAAATCCTTCGTAACACCATAAGCTAAACGCAAATAGAGGTAATTACTGTTTAGATTATCAAACAAACTGGCCGTATCCCTATCATGCACAAAAAACTTATCTGATTCTGAATATTGATAATTGGCTGCAATTTCCATTTGCCTGTCTTGCAAAACACCCTGCGATGCCCCACCTGCAATTGGACTGCCGCTTCCTCCTGAGCAGCATCCCTGAGCATGTACATATTCAGTACATAACACAATGGTAACAATAACTAATAATCGTTTCATGAAAATCTTTTTTATAAAAAAACCTGCATCACTTGCATAATGCAGGTTCAAAACAAATTAAAATGAAAAAACTCAGTGTAAAACTGTAAACTTAGTAAGTTGTGAAAAATTACCGGATGTTACTCTTAAAAAATAAACGCCTGCGTTCATGTCGGCTGTTTCTATGAATAACTCATACTGCCCTATAGCTTGCTTTTCGTTTGCAATCTCTTTAACTTTTTCTCCGATCATATTTACAACTTCTAACTTAATATTCTCAGGTTTTAAAAGCGAATAGGCAATTGAAAGCTGATCAGTAACCGGGTTAGGAAATACATTAAGCTGAAAATCTGCTTTGAGATCATCATTTATTCCTGTTGCAGCAAGAGCACTGTTAATCGCAGCTGTTACATTGATATTAGTAACTCCGCTATTAAGATTCAAATAAACAGAATGGCTTGTTCCTCCTAAAACCACTACTTTTGGCATTCCCGGAGTTCCATAATTGCTCATAGATACCGCAGAGTTAGATATGGTAATAGCATTAGGCATAGCGTTTGTGCTTGCCCAACTATTCATAGTAGCACAACTGGTATTTGCATAATCATCAGACAGGTAATAAAGAACACGGCCCGGATGGCTTGACGAAAAACTTTGTGCAGCGGTATATGCGGTTTTTGCAGGTCCTATACAGGAACCACATGGCATGATCCATGCTATTACAACTACATTTCCTGCATCCAGTTCACTAAAAAGGTCATGAGAATTACCGGAACAGTCATTGGCAGTAAAATTTGTGGCAGTTTGGGAAAATGTAATGCCTGTAAATAAGAGCATTGACATTGTAATTAAGTATATTCTTTTCATGGTTATATATAGATTAAAAATTATAGTTCTATTCCAAATGTATGTAGCAAATATACAATATTCTGTTCTTCAGATTGTTACGTTTTTTTGCAAAAAACTTCCTTTTATCGGTTTTTATATATCATCTATAAATTTTCTGTTTTTATTTTTCTTTCCCAAATAAGTACTCACTGCTTTTGCTGTCCACTCAAGCAAATATACACAAAACAGCTTGATGAAAATGTCGCATAGGCGACAAAATCAATCTTCAATCGATTGCTTTTTTATTACGAGACAATATCTCAAAAAGCTTTCTTAATGATCGTTTCTGTCGGTTTATTTTGAGGGGTATAATCCTTGTTGCTTAAGCCACCGGAAGTTTCATGTTTGGGATACCATTTCCATAAGAATGCCCCCTTTAGCCATGTCTTTCCGGAAAAAGCCTCGAACAATGCCCGATAAGCATTACTCTGAGCTTGCAAGTTTACGTTTGTTGAAATCGGGTTCCAGGGTTCGTAAACGCATTGGTCAACACTCTTGTATCCGATTTCGGTAAAAATCACATTCTTGTTTAAAGATGTTCTGAGCTGATCTATTTCATTTATCGTTGTTTGCCAACTGTTTACCAAATCTTTTACTTCGGGTGTTGTTGCATTTGATAAAGGGAAATACCCATCGATGCCAATATAATCAAGCTTATTCCAAAAGGGAACCTGCTGGTAATCGTCCCAATTGGCGGCATATACCAACTGGCCGTTATAAAAAGTTCTGATACTGTCAATCAAACTGTCCCAAAATGCAGGTCGATTTTGAACCACCAACTTTAATTCAGTTCCGATACAAAACATTTCAATATTCAGGGAATCAGCTAAGTGTGCAAAATTCATGATATAAGTCCGGTAATTATTCTCCCAGGCAAGCCAATCACTTTCCTGTGATAGCGTGAATGCTCCTGTGTAGGAGCCGCTAATCCAAATTTGTGGTTTTAGCATCGTTTTAATTCCTTTATTCCTTGCTAATAATGTGGTGGCTGTAACTCCTGCATTTGTTTCTCCCCACCATAGGCTTGCTTGATTGAATTCTAAATTGGGACTGTTTGAATAACCATGTGCAAATGGCATTTGGGATATCC
>CAZQIC010000192.1:0-5852 GCA_964593555.1 uncultured Bacteroidia bacterium
AAATACCAAATGGTTTATTGCCTAACCAAAGTAATAAGGGAACCATCAATCCTATTAGAGGGCCGGATATATACCAGGGCCAGGGAGAACTCAAAAAGTTGTTCATAAAATCAGGCGACAGATAAACTTTCTATTGGCATTCCGGGGACTTGTTCCATTTTCCTAAAACCTTCATACACATTCACAATGTTATTAAAGCCCTGCGCTTTCATCATTGAAGCAGCTATCATTGAACGGTAACCACCTGCGCAATGCACCAGGTATGTTTTGCTTTTATCCATAGATGGCAGTTCGTCTACAAGTTTCGACAAGCAAACGTGTTCGGCATTTTTTATATGACTTGTTTCATACTCCCCTATCTTACGAACATCGAGAATAGTTTCTTTTGTTTCGGCAATTCGTTTTACAAACGCCTCCGGTGTAATGGAGTTAATTGTCTCCAGCGCATTGCCTTCATTTTTCCATGCCGTAACGCCGCCTTGTAAATACCCTGCAACATTTTCATATCCTACCCTTGCCAGCCGCAGTATTGCCTCTCCTTCTTTTCCTTCGTCAGCAATAATTATAAGAGGTGTATTAATATCTACTAAGGTACCCACCCAAACTGCATACGTCCCATTCAACCCAACGTTCATCGAGTTTTTAATAAACCCCTTTTCAAAATCACTTGCATCGCGTGTATCGAGGACAAGAGCATTTTCACTCATGAGCTTTTTTACATCGGCCACAGTAAGAGGTTTAATATTTCGCTGAAGAACCTCTTCAATATTATCATATCCCGATTTATTGATCATTGCATCCTTGAAAAAATAAGGTGGGGGTGCAGAAAGCCCTGTGGTTATTTCTTCTATAAATTTCTCTTTGGACATCTCTTGCAGCGCATAATTGCTTTGTTTTTGCTGCGCAATTGTACTCCACTTTTCTTTACCAATATTTTTTCCGCAAGAGGAGCCGGAACCGTGCGCAGGATAAACAATTACATCATCTGCCAGTTTTTTCAATTTATTGTTTAAAGAATCGTACATCATTCCCGCCAACTCCTCTTTTGTCATTTTTCCATCCAGTAAATCCGGGCGGCCAACATCACCAACAAATAATGTATCGCCGGTAAATACACAATGATCTTTCCCATTCTCATCCATCAATAAATAACAAGTTGATTCGGGAGTATGTCCCGGAGTGTGCAATACTTTTATTCTTATTTTTCCAACGGCAAATATTTCTCCATCCTTTGCCACATGAACTTTATAGCCCGTCTCTGCAGTAGGACCATAAACAATTTGCGCTTCCGTTTTATTGGCAAGATCAATATGTCCTGAAACAAAATCTGCATGAAAATGTGTTTCTAATACATATTTTAATTTCGCGCTGCGTTCTTCCAGTTTTTTAATGTAAGGTTCTATCTCCCTTATAGGATCAATAATTACCGCTTCGCCTTCCGATTCAATATAATAAGCAGCCTCCGCCAAACAGTTGGTATATAATTGTTCTATGTACATAGAAAATAAATATGATGATTTATAAAGTTAACAAAAAAAGTTATGTCAATCCAGCTTTGAGACCCGCTATTTCAGGCAAATTCTGCAAGGTCTTTAAAAAATATAGTTAAATTTGTTATATCTCCGGCTGTGCGTATGGGAATATTGTATTTGAGTGCAGAAAACAGAGTCCGTACCTTAAAAGGAATACTTTTTGTAAGTGTATTTGCTGCAGCCGCTATACTCCTTGCAGAACTTCCAATCGTTAAACAAACGGGATTTAGTCCGCTTATCATAGGAATTATTTTGAGTATGATCTTCGGAAATGTATTCCGAAGCAGTATCCCAAAAGACTGGACGCCGGGAATTATTTTTTGCTCCAAATTTATTTTACGGACCGCAATTATTTTATATGGCTTTCGCATCACGTTCCAGAACATTGCGTCTATAGGTCTGCCGGGTTTACTCGTAAGTATTATAATGGTAGTATCAACTTTTTTAATTGGTTTATTTATTGGCACCAGGATTTTAAAAATAGATCGCGACCTTGTTATGCTTACCTCATCGGGCAGTGCTATATGTGGTGCTGCAGCAGTACTTGCTACCGAATCAACACTTAAGTCGGAACCTTATAAATCTGCAATTGCACTCGCAACTGTAGTATTGTTTGGTACTATATCCATGTTTGTATATCCTGCTTTATATCATAGTGGCATACTTAATATGGCTGAGGGAAATTTTGGAATATATATTGGAGGCGCCATTCATGAAGTTGCGCAGGTGGTTGCTGCGGGTAATGCTGTTGGTGATACTGCAACAAACAGTGGTATAATAGTAAAAATGACAAGGGTAATGTTGCTTGCACCATTGCTGCTTACGTTGGGCATTTTTCTTTCCCGAAAAAAAACAGGTTTCGACAAAACAGGTTCAGGTAAAATGATGATCCCTTATTTTGTTTTTGGATTTATTCTTGTAGCGGGATTTAATTCATTTAACCTGTTATCTCAAAACGCAGTAAATAATATAAACTTTATCGACACTTTCCTTCTCACACTCGCTATGTGTGCGTTGGGCCTTGAGACAGATTTTCAAAAATTCAAGGCTGTTGGAGCTAAACCTATTTACCTGGCAACACTACTTTTTGTATGGCTGCTATTAGGCGGATACGGAGTTACGGAACTCATCACATCCTTTTTCCATTAATACTAGAAATCTACCTTATAATAGAATAAAGGCAAAAATCCTAACTGGTATTCCATTCTTATTGGATTTGCAGAAGGGTTTTTAGGATCAGGCGAATATGTTAATCCTAAAATATTTTTTGTGTTCAGAATATTTACAAAGTCGAATGCGATTTCATGTGTAACCCTTTTGGCATTGACCTTGACTCCAAGTTTCAAATCAAGACGGTAATAATTTTTAAAACGCAGTGAATTCCGCAATGAATCTGAGTCCACTAACTCTCCGGCGAAACGTGATGCGGCGGTATCAGGCGGAGAATAACGTTTCCCTCCGGCCCATGTACTTTTAAATCCCGTTACCAATACTTTTGATCCCGAAGAATTTAATTTCCATTCCTTAGTTGCTAAAAGATTGGCAGCAAATGTTCCATTAAAATCGGTGTTACGTAATACACCATCGCTTCCTTTGTATTTAGAATCATAGAATGAACCAGTGATCATAAAAAAGTACGACTTGCTGAAAAATTTCTCAATAGTTAATTCCGCTCCGTAATTGTATCCTGTACCTTCATTCGTTAAAGCCCCCGGAAAAAAGCGGGAGAACTGTGAGCCCTGATTCACCAATGAAAAAGCAGATCTAAACGTATCAACAGGAATACCATACAGGTATTGATAATATGTTTCCACTTTTATACGTGCATTAGATTTAAACGCATAATCATAACTTAATACATAATGTATGCTGCGTGAAAGGTCAAGGTTTTTATTATGCTGATTAAATTTACCTTCCGCATTTTTTCGGTGATGGTAATAAATGTACATCGGCAATAATTGACTATGCATTCCAGCACCAGCACTAATAGATTGATTGTCTTTCAACATCCACTTCATTCCTAAACGAGGTTCAATTGAATATGAATTGTTTAACGTGAAATACAATCCGTGAAGACCTGCCGTAAACGAAAGATTATCCGTGCGTTTATATTTCCAGCTAAAGTAAGGGCGAACCAACAATGATGTACCTGTTGTACCTTCGCGGTTATCCCATATGCCAACACTTTCGATGTAATTACTATCGACGAAGTTGATAAAAAACTGTTCCGCCACAATTCCGGTTTTATATGAGTGCTGTGAATTTATCTTTGTGTTTAGACTGGAGTTTACCACAATCTTATTTGTTTTGAAACTGTAACGCAGCTTAGGAAAAAGTGTATCCATCAATAACGTCACAGAATCGCGATAAAATAAATTATGATGTGCCCACGCCTCGGATAAATATCCTGCGACAGTAGTTTTAAAATATGTTTTTGCATTTATTGTTTTTGCGTAGGTGGTTCCCAGCAATCCCATTGATGTACCGAATATCTGGTCGCGATCATTTTGTCCATACAATTCCACTTCGTCCACTTTTGCTTTGCTTAACAAAATATCTATACGGCTTGTTCCCCCAATACCAAATACAGAAATGTTACTGCTTTTTTTACAAGGGAAATTTAATTTGAAAGAAGCGTCCTGGTAATTGGGAACTGCTGATGTTCCCAGCTTAATATTGATTCCTTCAAAAATTTTCAATGTAGAATATCGATAGGTCAATAAATAAGTAGCCCCCTTTTCTTTTGACAATGGCCCTTCAGTAGAAAGCTCCGTACCTAAAAACCCTAGCTGAAAAGTAGTCTCACGCTTTTCATTATTACCATTTCTGAATTTAATATCAAATGCTCCAGCATTGGCATTACCGTATTCCGCCGGAAATGCGCCGGTAAAAAAATCGGAGTTAGCAAACATTTTATTATTGAGAACACTTAATGCGCCGCCTGTTGTACCTGCCACTGCGAAATGGTTGGGATTAGGAAGATCTACACCTTCCACTCTCCACAATAAACCCATTGGCGAATTACCACGGATCACAATATCATTTCGTGAATCATCGGCGCCTTGTACGCCGGCAAAATTGGATGCCATACGCGCAGGATCACTTCTGCTTCCTGCATAACGATCTGTTTCTTCAACAGAGAAGGAGCGTGAGCTTACCAATGCCATTTCATTACTTACTTCACCTTTTTTATTTGCAATGATTTCCACTTCGCCCAGTTCCGATACTTTCTCTTCGAGCTCAAAATTGATGATTACTTCCTTTCCCGAGGTAACAATAATATTGGATGCTCCTGCATCATTATATCCTACCATTTTAACAATTACTGCACGGCGGCCAACAGGAACATTTATTATTCTGTAATTCCCGTCAATATCTGTAACCGCTCCGGACGCTTTAGCAGAGTCTGATATAATCATCACCGTAGCACCTACAATAGTCTGGCGACTTTCCTTATCATATATAGTACCACGAATAGTTTGTGTTACCTGTGCAAAGGCAGAAAAAGAAAAAAAGAAAAAAAGAAGCCCCACCCAACCTCCCCACTTCGACAAAGGCTCAGTGTAAACGCGGGGAGGCGTTTTTAAATTGAGAACTTTTAAAGTATATCCGGACGTTTTATAATTCATGGGTTCTAGCATAGTTTTCTTTTAAAATTACAAGGTCAAAACTATAGCAATGGTAATAAAAATAGAAATTGATATTTAAACCCTTTTATTAAATTTTTTCAAAAGATACTGATTTATGCGCTGAAAGAAAATTTGCATCTGATAACTTGCAAAAAACACAAATTGACTTTACGAAAAAGCAAAAGATGCAATATTAATATGAATTCAATGAGCTAAAATTGTCCTCAACAGCTCATTTATTTCCTCTCCCCTGGTCAATGTCATCATGTGAGAACCTTTGCTGATCTTATAATTCACTTTTACATTACGTATAGGAATTGTATGATCTTTTGTGCCATGAATATGAATTATCTTATCATTGATTTGTTTTCTATCCCAATTAATAATCATATTCACAGTTCGTTTATAATAAATCGGACTTTTGTTTTTGAGCATACTCTTAAAAACATCTTTGTTCTTTTTTCTATCGGGCTCCACAATAGGCTGCAGAATTCTCGCCCCCAGCTTTATCATCCCTCTTGGAATAATTTTATTTATTGGAATAATTTTATTTAATGGGATCGCATGTTGAAACCTATACCGAAAAGGAAGTTCTTTCCTGCATTTAGCGCTCGATATAATTATTGTTTTCTCCGGCTTAAGGGAGGTTCTATTAATTGATTTTAACAAATGTAACCGTATTTTTTTTTAG
>CAZQIC010000193.1:0-5740 GCA_964593555.1 uncultured Bacteroidia bacterium
CTCCGATTTTTAGTCAAATCTCTAAAAGTGAATTTTTAGAACCCACCTTAATATAACTCCAGTCAATTTAACAAACCACAATTTACGGATATTATTCTAAGTATCTGAAAAGCGCGTTAGCACATGCATTACCATCTAGTAATAGCTGGTAATTAAGCATTCTAAGTATCTGAATATTTACTTATATTGTATTGTTATTAATTGTTAAAAAAGGATGACTCCTAAAACAGATCTGTTTGACCTTATCCACTCACTCAACAAAAACGAGAAAGGCTATTTTAAACGTTTTTGCTCAAGGCAGGAAGGAGAAAAAAAATATATTTTGCTGTTTGATTTTATCGAGGCGCAAAAAGAATATAACGAGAATGATGTATTAATAAAATTCAGGAAGGAAAAATTTACAAGAAACTTTTCTGTTGCCAAAGCATACCTATACAATACCATTCTTGAAAGCCTTCATATTTATTATTCAGAAATTTCGGTGGAAGCATCGCTTAATAAAATGCTTCATTTTGTTGAAATACTCTTCCACAAAGGTTTATACAAGCAATGCGAAGAGATAGTAAAAAAAATGTTGAAGATTGCGACTGCTTATGAAAAAAACTATCATATTATTCAGTGCCATACCTGGACATTAAAACTCCTGGGCTCACTTGGCTTTAAAAAGGTAGAAAGGCCTCAGCTTCAATCCATTTTTAAATCTATAGAACATCAATTGGAGATATTCGGAAATACATTAAAGCATGGCAACTTTGGAAATGAGTTAACTTTTTTAATTGGAAGAGAAGGAGAATATACATATAAAAATATTAAAAAGGACATTGAAAATATTATACAAAAGTCTGAAGAAGGAAAAATAAATAGTAGTGAATCTGTAAGACTCCAGATATTTCAAAAAATAATTGCAACATATTATATTTTCTATGTTGAGAAAGATCTTGATAAATCATTCAGGATCATGCAGGAGTCGATCACGCTGTTTGATAATAAAAAGGAACTCATATCCGAAGAACTGATCACTTATACAACCCTTCACGCAAACATGCTTGTTATTGCCGGAAGAACGAAAAACGAGAAAGCCTTTTTTTTAAGTCTAAAAAAGTTACGGGAAATAAATGATTCTCAAAGAAACAAACTGAGTCCGAAGCAGAGAGCGAGTATATTTGAACATTCATATGTTTCCGAATTTTCGTACTACATCAGAAAAATAAATTTCGAAAAGATTAACACAAGCATAGATGCAGTTATTCAGGGAATGGAAGAGTATAAAGACTCCCTGAACGAGATCAATCGTAATATTCTGATTGTTAATACAGGAATTATGCTTTACGGTGACAATCAACGTAAGCAGGCGTTGCAATGGTTTCTTAAATTGATCAACCAGGATGATATTAAGACGCGCCCTGATGTAATTGCTGTTGCAAAAATGCTCATTGTGATCATACATTATGAATTTAAAAACTTTGATATTTTGCCAAGCCTTATTCGATCGGCACAACGATTTTTAAAAGAGCAAAAGCTGTTATCACAAATTGAAATAGTGGTTTTAAAATATATTGCTGCAAGTATTAAAAATGATGGTACATCTGGAAGTCAAAAGCTTGAACAGGAAAACCTCATCTTGAAAGCAAAGAGTGAACTTGATGTTATAGAGAAAAGCGACTACGCTTCTTATTTTAACTATAGTGCTTGGTTAACGGCACAACTGGAAAAGAAAACTTACACAGAAGTACTTAAAAGATTGAATGGAAATTAATTACGATGTATTGCGATGTCTTTCTTTAGTTGAAACACATCGTCGGGTTCTATAGGTAAGAAAAATTTTTCTTCGTAAGGTTTATAATTTTTTACCTTGATGCGGATCTCATATTTTTTATCACCCGGTAATGTAACTGAATACTCCCCATCAATATTCGACTTTATAGAAGTTATTTTTTGTCCGTACTCATCATAAAAACCCATCTCTGTTTCCAATGCCTGGCCGGCTTCAAAATCTATTACCATTCCTTTTATCATTGATAAACCGGTTTGCTCATTTTCGTTTTCTTTCTTTTTCTTTTTAACCAAAGGTTTGGCAAACAAAATATTGGTTGACATATCAATTTTGTAAATATCCGTTTCTCCTGTCCCTCCTGCCCTGTCGCTCGAAAAATAAGCTACAGTTCCATCCGCATTAAAACTAATTGGCCCGTCACGTCTTGTACTGTTTATTGGATATCCCAGGTTGACAGGTTTGGTCCATTCTCCTTTATCAAAAACTGTTTTAAAAATATCATATGAACCCATTGAGTTGTGTCCATTAGAACTAAAAAAAAGTGTTTTACCATCAGATGCCATAAATACTCCAACTTCATCTTCGGGTGAATTAACTATTGAGCCGAGGTTAACAGGTTTTTCCCAATCATTTCCTGAAATACGGTTCGACATATAAATATCACTCTTCCCACTCCCGCCTTTTCTTTCACTCACAAAATACATAACGTTTCCATCCGCTGAAAAACACGCGCCATCCTCGTAATACGGTGTGTTAATGTTTGGCCCCATTGAAACAGGTGTTTCCCATTTTCCTGTTGGCCCTAAGTTGGAATAAAAAATATCACCGCTTTGTGAAATGAACTCTTCATTTTTATATAATAACATTTGTTTGCCATCCGGTGAAAGGCCAGTACATGCATCGTATGCTTCTGAATAATTAACATTGCCCGGTATTGGCTCCGCTGCTGTCCATTCCTTTTCGTCTTCGCTCCATGCTGTTACATAAACATCGTCGAAAAATTTATTATCCGCTTCAGTGTCTTTGATACTTAACTTCCCTGCAGGCCTGCGTGTAGTAAAATAAAGTGATTTTCCATCGCGAGACAATAACGGGGATTTGTCATCGAATGCAGAGTTAACCGCATCCCCCATATTTTCAATTTTAACGTTTACAGGTTTTGCCATAAGATCCTTTGCAGTTTTACATTGGGCAATGTAATAATCAACCCTGCTGTCGCTAACTTTCTGAAGACTTCCAACACTGCCTCTGAATGTATTAAATTCTTCTAGGGCTTTGTCCAATGAACCGGATATATGATATACCCTGCCAAGATATAAGTTCAATTCAGGATTACCTTTATAATTAAGCGTTTTCGCTTTCTCGAAAAATTCAAGTGAATGTGTATATAAACCCATTGCAAAATAACATTCGCCTACATAATAAGCCAATGCCGGATCTTCAGTTTTTTTATCGTAAAGTTCTTTGTAAATATCTAATGCGGCCTGGTATCTGCCTCCTAAATACTCTTGCTTAGCCGCAAAAAGTTTCGCCTTATCCTTTGGCCCATCACTTGCATGTGCACCAAAGGCGGAGAACAATATTGTAAATAATGAAATCCGTATCAATAATCTAACAGGCATATATTGATTTAATTGAATTGTGATGAGGCGCTAATTTAAGCAATTAAATGAAAAAAGCAGTCCGCTTTTATAAGAACTTTTTTGACAACTTTAGAAAAGTATCTATCGCAAGTTCGTGTCGATCAGTCATTTTGTATTGAATAGTGTTTAAAATATAATAACGTTTCTTCTCATCAAAAATTTTTTCATTATCAAGAATTTCAGTCCGGTTTTTTATGCCAATAGCTAATGTTTCATTAAACAAGCTTTCGTCGTTTTTATCGATCTTCTTATTTGTAACCCAGCAAGCAAAAACAAATGGCAGTTCATTATATTTTTTCCACTCACCACTTAAATCGTACACATATTTGTATTTTTCACTCATTTCAATTGCCCGGTCCCCTATTACAACGGCTGCCTTTGCCCCTTTAATTTCGGACTCATACCCTTCCGAAGCATTTTCCCAGAGCGGATTTATATGCCATTCTAATTTTGCCAAAAGCTTACATAGTCTAACCGATGTGCGCGACTGGTAATCGAGCATGATCGTTTTTATCTCATATAATGGAACTTCGCTTAACAATAATACCGAGTTAACGTTTCCGTCAGCTGCTATACAATAATCACCAATGATTCTTCCATTTGGTACACGATTTATCTCCGCAACCGGTATTAGGCCTATATCAACAACTCCCTTTATAAGTTTATCTGCACAAACCGAGGGTATATCAGTTTGCACATCCCACTTTTCTTTTCCAGCATAATTATTCAGTGCGTACCTGAAAGGAAGTGCATTGAGGTATGATACAACAGATATTTTCAATTTCGACATCGTGCAAATTTAGTCAATGCAATTCAACATAAAAAAAGGCCGGCTCCTGTTAGAAACCGGCCTTACAATAAATATATTTTTCTTAATGTACTACCTGCATTGGTTTAGTTTGTATAACAGATTTATTATCCGACAGACGATACAGATACATGCCTTCCGCAAATGAAGATGTATTTACCATTAGCTGCGTTGCATTATTCTGAATTTGTTCTGTATAGATCACTCTTCCGGTAAGATCACAAATATCAAGCGTAAGTTGTTTATCAACATTAAGCAGAGGAATTATGGTAAACGCATTCCCAGGGTTAGGATAATTTTGCCCAAGCCCAAACATTGCATTGTCAAATTCCTGTGTACTGCTAATGGTACCATTGAACCAATCGTATGATAATTTAATGATCATATTTCGTACGGATATATTTGTAAGCTGTTCCATACCCACTCCGCAATACACTACCTTATAAGTTCCATTGGTGGCTCTTACGGCCCCGGGTTTAGTCGTACCTGTGTTGTAGTAGAATATTGTTCCTCCTGTTCCAATCGGCGTAATTTCGTCAGGAAATAAATTTGCACCATTAGTACTGCTTCCATAAAATGTGGTACTGATATTTGAAGAAGCAACCCCTCCAAATACAAGTTCAGAAAGGTTTGCATTTAATACTGTGCTTGCGGCAGCCCCATCATTAGTGTAAGATGCATTTAAGTAATTGGTATAGAAAGCTTTAGTAACGGTTGTCCCACTGCCCGCTGCATCCCATGTATCCCATCCAATATCCTGTCCTGAAATAAATAAATGTCCTCCTCCATTTAAAAAGGTGGTCAACTCGTTTACTACTTCATCTGTTAAGCCCGGGAATGTCCATCCTATATTGTAATAAATATTAGCCACCCCTGTCATTGCATTATCATCATATGCTGCCATCATAACATCTCTTGTTGTTTTGCCAACACTTGTGGCATTCGCAAAGGCAAGTCCGGATGTAAATACACTATCCCATGCGGAAGCTGTTCTTGGTCCAACAGCGCCTTCCATTCCGGTACTTGAAACAACCAGGTCGGTAACACCTGAAATTACATGCACTTTTGTTTGCCTGTAAATAGCGGAAGGATTAGTTATAGAATAAAACTTAAGATTATATGATCCAACGCCCGAATTGGTTCCGGGTGTCACATTCACAATAATAGAATCAGCAGTTGCAGAGTTAACGGTGAAGGATGCCGATGTAGAATATGTTGTGCCATTCACAACAAAATCATTTGTCCAGCCTGAAGGTTGAACAGCAGTCATGGTACAGGAGAATGTTTCGTTACTCACTCCCTCATTAAACATCCCTACTTTAAAAGCTGTTGGTGTTGAAGCAGCAATATTTTTAACCATTGGTGTAGCATCGGTAAGGTGAAGATTAAATATAGGCTCACTATACCCTGCTTGCTTAACATTTTTAGTGCTATTGTCCTGAACAAAAGAAACAACTGCGATCTGATTTTTGTCATATACATAAGAAGCTATCGGCCAGTTAAGATTCATGATAA
>CAZQIC010000194.1:0-5547 GCA_964593555.1 uncultured Bacteroidia bacterium
GGAATGCAGCGCACATCTCCCCTTTGGAGAGAAAAAGTTCCATAATATTTCTTTGTTTAACCATCGCTTTGCAATAGTTTTTGCATACATAATAATTAATTTCCCATGAACACTAAACAACAACGTATTCCTATTAACATCCTGCTTGCAGATGATGATAAAGATGATCGTTTCTTCTTTGCCCAAGCATTAAAAGAGTTGTCTATCCCGACTAAACTTGTAACGGTTGAGGACGGGGAAAAGCTTATGAATTACCTTTCTAAAAATTCAGAAAACCTTCCTAATGTTCTTTTCCTTGACCTCAATATGCCCCGCAAAAATGGGAATGAATGCCTTTTAGAAATAAAACTCAACAAAAAATTTCAACCGCTTCCGGTAATCATATATTCTACTTCTCTTGACGAAACCATTGCCGATGTATTATACAAAAACGGAGCATACTATTACGTTCGCAAGACCGATTTGGGAGAACTCAAAAAAGTACTCCAGAGTTTTCTTACTACGATGGTAGAAAAAAAATTTACACGCCCTACAAGAGATAAGTTCATACTCAGTTTGCAAGAGGTGTAAAATCATAATCATTTACCATGCTCAAAAAAACTTCCGGCAACAGAAATAAAAAATCACCTGCTAAAAAAAATCCTTCGGCTAAAACGAATGAGACAAAAAAGCATCCTTTTCCGGTAGTTGCCATCGGTGCTTCTACAGGAGGGATTGAAGCTGTTTCAGAGTTATTGAAAAATTTACCAGCCAACACTGGCATGGCATATATTATTGTACAGCACCTCAATAAGGATCATAAAAGCTACCTCACTTCTATTTTGTCTAAAACAACTAAAATGGAAGTGCAGGAAATAGATGAAATGGAACTTATGAAACCCGATAATGTTTACGTGATTCCATATAATAGAGGAATTAAGGTAACGAACGGACATATAAAATTGATTCCCCGTTCAAAAGACGGCAATGCTGTCTCCATTGATATTCTTTTTTCCTCGCTCGCTTTAACTCATAAAGAAAATGTTATTGGTGTGATTCTTTCAGGGAATCTCCATGATGGAACAATAGGGCTGAAAGCAATTAAAGATGCAGGTGGAATAACTTTTGCCCAGGATGGTTCCGCACAAGCACACAGCATGCCTCAATCGGCCATTGCTTCAGGGGTAGTGGATTTTGTTTTGTCGCCTAAAGAAATAGCCCGTGAATTTATTCGTCTTAGTAAAAATGGTTTTTTAACGCGGGGTGCTAAAGGGAAGCAGCAGGAAGATACGAGTATTGAAGATAACGACCCGCATTTGAAAACTATTTTAGAGATTTTGCATAAAAAATTTAATGTTGATTTTAGCCGGTACAAAATGTCTACCGTTAGAAGGCGGATTCAAAACAGGATGCTTCAATGTCATGTAAAAACAATAAAAGAATATGCTAAATTATTATTAAAAAAAACCAATGAGGTAGATATACTTTACAAGGATTTACTTATTAATGTAACCAGTTTTTTTAGGGACAAGGAAAACTTCCAGTATTTAAAAACCACTTTGCTGCCTAAAATTCTTAAAAGTAAAGCAGATAGTGACCAAGCAATAAGAATATGGATACCTGCCTGTTCAACAGGAGAAGAAGCCTATACAATTGCCATGCTAATTACAGAGTTGCAGGATCATAAAACTAAAAAAAACCCCATCCAGATTTTCGCTACGGACCTTAGCGATCATGCCATACACGATGCTCGCATTGGTGAATATTCGCAAAGCGATGTGAAACCTATTACCAAAGAGCGTATTGAACGTTTCTTTATCAAAACGGATAATCATTATCGTGTAATTAAAGAAATTCGTGAAATGTGCGTGTTTGCGCCTCACAATGTGTTGCGCGACCCTCCTTTTTTACGACTGGATTTAATTAGTTGTCGTAACCTTCTTATTTATTTCGACGCTGCCGCGCAGAAAAAAGCGCTTGCGATTTTTCATTTTGCTTTAGGTAATGGGAAATACCTAATGCTCGGTAAATCAGAAACCACCGGAACGTCCTCACAGCTTTTTACACGAACAAGCAAAAAACTCACATTTTTCTCTAAGAAAAAAAACATAGGTCTACTTAAAGTGCCTGAACTGTTGCCTCGTTTTTCAAGAACAGTCATTAATGCAAAAAACACAACACCCACCTCGAAAAACAACACAGGTATTAATTCCACAGAACTCGATAGCGTTATTGATTCCGCTCTTCTCTCAAATTATGTACCTGCCTGTGCCATCATTAATAAAGACATGGAAATACTTAAGTTCAGGGGCTCAACTTCTTTATTTCTTACACATCCTTCAGGGAACGCCAGTTTAAATATTCTAAAAATGACGCGCACTGAAATTGCTTTTGATTTACGTAGCGCAATTCATAAAGCCATTAAAACAAAGCAACCGGTGCGTAAATCAGATATTGAAATGAATTTTGGTTCTTCAGTTCGACTGATAACACTGGAAGTGTGTCCTCTTAAAGTTGAATGGGAGGAGCCTCTATTCCTTATTGTTTTCACTGACCAAAGGACTAATTATAATCAAAACGAAAAAGGCAGAAAAAATAGTTCCACAGAAAAAGATCGCAGAATAAAAAAGCAGGCAGAAGAATTGAATAATGCACATGCGGAAATGCACTCCATCATTGAAGCAAGAGAAACAGCTTACGAGGAATTGCAGGCTGCCAATGAAGAGATTGTATCAACTAATGAGGAATTTCAGAGCTTAAACGAAGAGCTAGAGACCTCTAAGGAAGAAATTGAAGCCACTAATGAGGAGCTTATTTCTACAAACGAGGAGTTGCGAATACGTAACGAGCAACTGACAGAAACTTATGATTTTGCAATTGCCATCGCAGCGACCATGCACGAACCTTTTCTTGTGCTTGGAAAAGACCTTCGGATAAGATCAGCCAACAAGGCTTTTTATAAAAAATTTATGGTTCTCCGAAAAGAGACAGAAGGAAAACTATTGTATGAACTGGGCAACCACCAGTGGGATATTGCAAGTCTGCGTGAACTTTTAGAAAATATTATTCAAAAAGATGCTTCTTTCAATGATTATCTGATTACACATGTTTTCCCTAAAATAGGAAAGAAAAGCATGCTCCTTAATGCAAGACGAATCATACAAAAGTCTCAGAATGAACATTTGATTTTACTCGCCTTTACGGATGTTACCGAAAGTATCCGAAAACGAAGGGCAGAAAAAAAAGGATTGGAAAATATTATCAGTGAAAGAACAACTCAATTAGAGGAGAGTTATAAGACGCTCGAAGAAAAGAACGTTTTTTTAGAAAAAGCGAACAAAGAGTTGGAAACGTTCACTTTTATATCGAGCCATGATTTACAGGAGCCATTGCGTAAAATAAAAAATTTTTCCGACAGCCTGCTCCAGGAAGAAAATAAAAATTTATCAGGAAAGGGCAAACATTATTTAAAAAGAATGGAGGAAACGGTTAAGCGGATGCAGATGCTTATTGAAGATTTGCTTGCTTACTCTCGTGTAAAGAATGGCGCACATAATTTTGAAAAGACATATCTCAATGAAATTGCGAAAGAAGTTATAGACAACTTTTCTGAAACTCTTAAAGAAAAAAAGGCAGAGATAAAAGCCGATGGACTTTGCCACGCAAAGATCATTCGCTTTCAGTTCCGTCAGGTACTACAAAATCTTATCAGTAACGCTCTCAAATTTTCACACCCCAAAAGATTTCCCCGAATAATCATAAAGTGCGAAATTAAATCAGGAAATATATTAAAAATCAAAGACCTCTTACCCGAAGTTAACTATTGCCATTTAACTGTTAGTGACAACGGTATTGGTTTCAAACGGCAGTATAAAGACCGAATTTTTGAAGTGTTCCAGCGTCTTCATGAGTTTGATAAATATAAAGGTACGGGCATTGGGCTTGCCATCTGTAAACGAATTATTGAAAACCACAATGGTATTATTACCGCAACAGGAAAATTAAACAAGGGCACACGAATTGATATTTATATTCCAGCGTCTTAAAAATATGGAGGTATAATCTTTAAGCGTTTTTATCAAACTCGATTTTGTCTCCTGTTTCTATTTTATCCGCAGGTTTATCCAATGGCAGTGTAAAATAAAAGGTAGAGCCTTCACCTTCTATGCTTTCGACCCATATTTCACCGCCATTTTTTTCTAAAAATCCTTTCACTAACAATAAGCCAATTCCGGCCCCCTTATTTTCTTTTCTTGCGCTTGAAAGGGATTTCATTTGTGGGGTAAAAAGTTTTTCCTGTATTTCCTTTGACATTCCAAGCCCGGTATCCTTAATTTCAACAACCATTTTATCCTCACTTTTCTTCGCAGTAATTGTAATTTTTCCTCCTTCGTGGGAATGTTTTATAGCATTTGAAACAATGTTTTGAAGTACAGAAAGCAACATTTTTTCATCGGCAAAAACACTTGCATTTTCTTCAATTTCATGATGAAGGTTTATTGTATTTACAGAAGCAGTTTCCTTTAAAGTATCAAACACCTTATTGACATATTTAGAAAGCTCAATCTTTGTCGGGGTAAACGCATCCGCTGCGTATTTGATTCTTGCCCATTCCACAAGGTAGTCTAACATATTTAACTCATCTGTTGATGCTTTATGGAGATGTTCAAGTAATTCTTTTGCTTCAGTAGGCTTAATTTTATCAATATTTGATTTCAAGTAATCAGCCCCTTGAATAATCCCGGCTAACGGACTTCTTAAATCATGCGAGAGTATAGCAAGTATACTTTCTTTATGAGTATTAAGTTCTTCCAGTTCTTTTACATATTTCTTTATAGCGTCTTCAGATTTTTTTCTCTCCGTTAAATCCCGAAGAATTTTAACGTATCCTAACAATTCTCCATCTATACCGGTTAGTGGGAAAACTAAACCATAAGCATAAAATTTGCTCCCATCTTTACATATATGCCATCTATTGTCTACCGCTCTGCCCTCCTTTATTGCTGCATCAATTTCTGTTTTAGGAACGCCATTATTAATATCTTCCTCTGTAAAAATAATATCAAAAGGCTTCCCGATAACTTCATCTGTTTTATAGCCAAATATGGTTTCTGATCCCGAACTCCAACTGTTAATCATTAATTCTTCATCAAGAGTGAAAATAGAATAATCTTGCAAGCTATCTATTAGCTGACTATAAAATTCGGCTGTGGGTACGTATTGGTTTTTAAGAACCTTTGGGTAGGCTTGCTGATTTTCGTTTTTCATGTGTAGATGTTTTTTCTTTTTAATGTCACATGGAATACGCCATATTCATTTGCGGTTTGTATGCCTTAGGTATATGGCTATTTCATCTGTCATAAAAGGATTAAGTAAAACAGAATAATTATGCCAAGTACTTCGGCATCTTGATAAAGATACCCGGCTTTTGACACCTCAATTTTACATTTCGTTGAAAGGCTTTTATAGATAGCTAAGTGGGAATAATTTAATTATGCCAGTTATCAGGATTTATACCAATTAGACAAATAATATAGTTTTTATTTTTTTGCCTCAACTTAATCTCTC
>CAZQIC010000195.1:0-5480 GCA_964593555.1 uncultured Bacteroidia bacterium
ACGGTATGCCACCTACATCTGGCATGGGTATTGGAATAGATCGTTTAGCAATGATCATGACTAATTCTTCTTCCATTCAGGAAGTACTTTTTTTCCCACAAATGCGCCCAGAGACGAAGGCCGGAGAGTAGGGAGGCACATTCATGAGTTCCAAGAAAATGGAATGAAAAAACGAATAAATGAGGCCAGAAGCTAAAACTGAGTGAGAGAGGCCTCATTCACGAACGCCAAGGAATGGAAAAAATGAGTGAGCTAAATGCGACCGGAAGCGAAGGCTGTGGAAAAATCAGAATAAGTTTACTTTAAAAGAGGCAATTATTTTGTTCAATAACTCAACAATAAACAGGTCGCTTCTTATTATCATAATTGTTGCAAGCGCTGTATTGCGGTTATACAATTATTCCTCTTTCTCAATTACTGCTGATGAGGTAAGTGCGATCAACAGAGCACAATTTTCTTCCTTCAATGATTTAATAGAATTGGGTGTTTGCAAGGATACTCATCCAGCTGGCGTACAAACTTTTCTATACTATTGGATAAAAGTTTTTGGTATATCCGAAGCGTCGGTCCGTTTGCCATTCATTCTTGCGGGAATTTTATCGGTATTACTCATCTATCTCATTGGTAAAAAATGGTTCAATGAAACAGTGGGTTTGCTCGCGTCAGCAGCATTGGGGCTTCTCATATTCCCCATTGCATATAATCAATTAGCACGACCTTATTCTCCAGGATTATTATTTTCCCTGTCTACGGTTTTCTTCTGGACAAAATTTATTTTCGAAGAACAATCGAAAAATAAATGGGTGTTTTTAGGTTTTGTTTTTTCGGTGGCTGCCGCACTGTATACGCATTATTTCAGTGCATTATTTGTTATAATGGTTTCTGCTTCAGGGTTGTTTTTTCTTAATAAGGGCAATTATAAACAATATTTAACGGCAGGTTTTATGGCTGTGTTGTTGTTCCTGCCACACTACAAAATATTTTTAATTCAGTTTAGTATGGGCGGCGTGGGAGGAGTAGATGGTTGGCTGAGCAAACCAACTTCAAGTTTTATTATTGAACATTTGAAATTTTGTTTCAATAATTCAAAATTGATCTATGCTTTATTTTTATTGTTTTTTTTGTGGGGGATAATTACTGCCAGAAAAATTTTTCAGTGGAATAAATTTCAAACGCTTTGTCTTGTCTGGTTTTTTGTTCCCTATTTTACTGGTTATTTCTACTCTGTTTATGTAAATCCACTATTGCAAAATTCCATTCTACTATTTTCATTTCCTTTTCTGGTATTGTTTTTATTATCTTTTGTACTCAATGTAGCTAAGCCGGTTTGGCAGATTATTATAGTTTCACTATTCTCTTCAACAATAGTATACAGTACGGTTTTCGAAAAGAATTTTTATTCTACACAGAGATTTGGATTATTAAAGGAAGTTGCTGAAGACATAATGAGAAGCGATGAAGAGTATGGCAGTAAAAATGTAACACACACCATAAACCTCATTGGCCCATACTCTATTCACTATTATTTTTCAAAGCAAAATAAAAAACCATTATTTGAAACGTATATGAATAATGGTGGTAAAGAATTATCTGATTTTGCTTCGATTATTGATAGTGCCACTACTCCCAATTTTGTTTACGCATGGTCAACGCGTTATAGCCCGCCAGAGATCATAGAAATGATCAAAGAAAAATATCCGGTTTTACTGGAGAGGCAATGGTATTATAATTCTGAGTATTATCTTTTTTCAAAAGAAGGTTATGCTTGTGATGAGGTGGAACCAATGTTTTATTCCGGAAATAATTTTGAGCAGAAAGTGGAAAAATGGAATGTGGATGAAAAATATATTCAGGATTCTATTGTTGCAACGGGTAAATATGCCATGATGATGGATAGTGCTTTGGAATATGGACCAACCTTCAAAGCAAAAGTGAAAGATATATTTAAGTCGACATCAGATATTCTGAATGTTAGTTTGTTAGGTAGAATAGCGGAGTTGAATGATGATGCCCAGTTGGTAGTTTCTTTTGATAAAGAAGGCAATTCATATGACTGGCATGGCAATTCATTTTCTTTTTTTATTAAGGGTAAAGATCAATGGAAAAGGATATTTTTGTCAGTACGTTTGCCACAAGATGTTTCTCCGGAAGACAACGTGTCAATATATGTATGGAACAACGGTAAAAAAACTATATTTATTGATGATATGCAGATAAAGGTGGAGAAAGGTAATCCATTGGCATATGGTAAAAGAAAAGAATTTTAAATGAGTAAAGATCTGAAAATAGGAATTATAGGCGGCGGGAGCTGGGCAACGGCTATTGTAAAAATGTTGTGCAACAATGTTTCATCAATTAGCTGGTGGGTAAGAAATAAGGAGACTGCCGATTTTATGAATAAGTTTCATCATAACCCTAATTATTTAAGTTCGGTAAATATTGAGGCGGATAAAGTAATTATTACGAATGATCTTAAAAAAGTAGTCAATGACTCGGATCTCATCATCATGGCAGTCCCTGCGGCATTCTTAAAGCAATCGCTTGCTGGTATTGAAAAAAATGCACTAGCTGGAAAAATTATTTTTTCTGCAATTAAGGGAATTGTTCCTGAGCATAATCTCATTGTGGGGGAATTTTTTAACACAGAGTATGGAGTTGATTTTAATTCCATTGGTGTTATCAGTGGTCCATGTCATGCTGAAGAAGTGGCTTTGGAAAAACTTTCTTATTTAACAATTGCTTCACAAAATACTGCCATAGCAGAAACCCTGGCAAGCCTATTGGCATGCCGTTACATAAAAACATCGGTGAGCGATGATATTTATGGAACAGAATATGCGGCCGTATTAAAAAATGTGATTGCCATCGCAAGCGGCGTATTTCATGGATTGGGCTACGGTGATAATTTTCAAGCGGTTCTTATTTCAAATGCAATACAGGAAATAGAAAAATTTGTCGCTGCAGTGCACCCGATTAACAGGGATATAAAGAGTTCAGCTTACCTTGGAGATCTTTTGGTTACCGCATATTCGCAATTCAGCCGCAATCGTACTTTTGGTAATATGATAGGGAAGGGGTATTCTGTGAAGTCGGCACAAATGGAGATGAATATGGTTGCGGAAGGATATTACGCGGTTAAATGTATAAAGGACATTAATAAGACATATAAGGTAGATATGCCGATTATTGATGCGATCTACAATGTACTTTATGAAAAAATCTCTCCTGTTGTAGAAATGAAATTGCTTTCTGATATGTTGTCTTAATGATCAGAAGTAAAAATATTGCAACAATCCTGTTTGTAATACTTGTTACCGCTCTCTCTGTTATTTTTTATAGTAACACAATAAAAGAATTTCCCAGAGCTGTCCATGCCTGGACCCAGTCGGATCGTTATGCGATAGCACTAAAATTTTTGGACAATGGTTTTGATTTTTTTCATCCTGCTACATATAATCTGAAAGGTAAAGAAGGAATTACGCAGGTTGATTTCCCGATAAACGAATATGTTGTAGCAATAGTGATGAAAGTATTCGGAACAACAGACCCGGGTGTTTTCAGGATTTGTGTTTTGTTGTATTGCCTGCTTGGTCTGTACTTTTTGTTCAAGCTCGTAAAAATTATTACTGATAATTATTTATTGGGATTAATTGCAGTCGCTTTTGTTTTTACACTCCCGTTCTATTGTTATTACCAGGCAGGTTTTATTCCATCGGCACCGGCTTTTTCGTCTGCGCTTATTGGAGTTTATTTTTTATATGCTTATTCGTTGACCGGTGCACGAAAGAATCATTTGTTATCCATTTTATTTTTTACACTTGCAGCTTTAACTAGGCTTCCGTTCACCATTTTTCTTCTGGCCTTGTTAGGCATGACAGTGGTAAGCGGATTAAAAAACAAGTCTCTGCAAATAAAAAAGGCAATTCCTGTTATTCTCGGAATTGTTTGGGTTGGACTATATTATTTATATAACAGGCATTTGGCAAAGGAATACGGAACTATTTTTTGGATGGATCCATTATACATTAGCGATTGGCAAATGTTAAAAGAGATAGTCAAGGGAGTGAAGGAAAGGTGGCTCACGGAATATTTCACTTTGTTTCATTATGTAATTTCTCTATTGGCGCTTTGTGCTGCGATTGCAAATAAAAAAGACCTAGTCGCTTACATTAAGGAAATGAATTCGTTTTTTCTGTGGCTGCTTTTTTCTGTGGTGGGTGCTGTGGCTTATTTTTTTGTAAATGGAAGACAATATATCGATCACGATTATTATTTTATTGATTCATTCCTGTTGCCGATTATAATTATTCTCATTTTGTTATTCAAATTTGTTTCATTCAATAAACAAGTTGTGAATTATAGCTTGATGTCATTGTTTGCATTGTTATTGACAGGCGCAACGTATAAATGTTATGCATCGCAGCAATGGCGATATGCAACAAATGACGAATGTGAACAAGCGAGGCAAAGCTTTATTGGCAGCGGAGAATACCTGGATTCAATAGGCATTGCAAAGGAAAGTAAACTCATGATCATTGAGGCAAATACATACAATACACCATTTATCTATATGAAGCGAAATGGTTATACGGTGTTGGTTTGCAGAAATGGAGACATGCATCCTGAGTTATTAGATAAAGACTTTGATTACGTAATTATACCGAATAGGTTTATTGTAAATGACGTATTGCCGTATGCGCCGTATATTTTGCAAAAACTTTCTTTTATGTCTTCGAACGGAAAATTTTCTGTCTATAAATTGAGTGACAAAAAGGAAAAGAAAAATACGATCGATGAATTTTTAGATATAGAGAAGTCGAAAATAATGATCAGTCAAAAAATCTTATTTGATAACTCTATGCCTGATAGCAGCTGGGGAGAAAAACTGTTTGATCTGTCAGATTATTTTTCTGCTCCATTTAGTTATATGAATGAACCGGAGCGTGAGTACGGAATAACCTATTCAGTCCCGGCCCAGAATTTGTTTTCTGATGGTTCTGCCAAAGCGCTATTGGTTAAGACAAAAATAAAATTGCCATATGCAAAAAACGTAATTGTTGTAGTTGCGGTTGATGGAAATAATGGAAACGTATATTATGACAATTATTCCCTCAATAGAGACAACATATGTATAAATGATCAATGGCAGGATATGATCTGTCAGTTTGTTTTACCGGCCAATATTGAAGGGGCAAGGGAGTTGAAAATGTATTTCTGGAACCCTGAAAAAACTACTTTTTGGCTGGATGACTTGGAAATATTATTCTATAAGTATTAGTACCCAAAATTAATCTTCTTAGGAATAACTTTAGCCATTATTTCAACAATGTAAAATTGCAGTTGCATTTTCAAAGTTTTATATACTATAATTAATTGCATAAACTGTTGATAATTAAATGGATAAATAGGTGTATATAGTATGTCTTGTGGGGAGTTCTAAAAATAGAATGTTAAAAACAATCTAATAAAATCGTATCTAA
>CAZQIC010000196.1:0-5450 GCA_964593555.1 uncultured Bacteroidia bacterium
GCAACAGCTGCTTTTTTCGAATCCTCTTCTAATTTCTTTTTAGCCGCATCTTCGGCTTTTCTTTTCGCTTCTTCTTCAGCGGCAACAGCTTTTTTACGCGCATCCTCATCGGCAGCAGCAGCCGCAGCTTTTTTCTTCGCCTCTTCTTCAGCTTTTAATTGTGCGGCTTTACGGGCGTCTTCTTCCGCTTTGGCTGCAGCGGCTTTTTTAGCATCTTCTTCCGCTTTAGCGGCAGCTGCTTTTTTTGCTTCTTCTTCAGCTTTAGCTGTGGCAGCCTTTTTGGCATCCTCTTCTGCTTTCTTTTTTGCTGCTTCTTCCTCTGCTTTTTTCTTAGCAGCTTCCTCATCAGCTTTCTTTTTAGCTGATTCTTCTGCAGCTAATTTTTTCTTTGCCTCTTCTTCTGCTTTAGCAACAGCAGCCTTTTTAGCATCTTCTTCCGCCTTAGCAACAGCCGCTTTTTTAGCTTCTTCTTCAGCCTTTTTTTTCGCCTCTTCCTCTGCTTTCTTTTTGGCTTCCTCTTCAGCTTTTTTCTTTGCTGCTTCAGTGTCAGCTTTTTTCTTTGCTTCTTCCTCTGCCTTCTTTTTCGATTCTGCTTCGGCTTTTTTCTTTATTTCCTCTTCTGCAGCTTTTTTCTTTGCTTCTTCCGCAGCAGCTTTTTTTGCTATCGCTTCTGCATTCGATTTATTAGCGGCTTCTTCTTTCTTCTTTTGCTCTAACTCTTTCTCTGCTTTTTCTATTGCCGCTTGTATAGATTTAGTATAATCTGTATCATAATCAAAACTATCGATATCAGGCCTGAAAGATATTTTAGCAATGGGTTGGTTATAAACCACTGTATTCACTCCTTCATATTGCTCGAAAATAGTAACCTGGAATCTGTAAGGGTCAAAGCCCTGAGCAATCATCTCCTGAGGAACCTTTGTAGAAAATGCAACTCTCTTTGTTATGTACCCGGGCTTAGAAAAAACAAATAAATAATCGTTTCCATAATCGAGTTCGACATCGAACTTCGATTTTTTCATATCGAGTGTCTTATCTTTGGAACCATTTTTTTCAATGCTTATGGAGGCCCCATCCATGTTTCCATTGTCAACACTTAGCTTTACATTAACCAATAATTTACCTTGTGAAAACAAAGGGCCACAGAAAAGCATGGTACATAAAAAAATAAAAACTATTTTCGTACGCACTAAACCAAAAGAAAGATGGCACCCTATTTGTTTAGCATTCAACATAAATTGGGAAAAATCCCTAAAATGAGTAATTTAACCTTAATATATCAAAAACTTGACCAATGCCTAAAATTAAGCAGATAATCCTTTTGTTGTCTTTTTTATTTATTAAATCTTCTTTTGCTCAAAACATCAACCTGACCGAAACTTTGAAGTATTTAAATACAAAATTTAATGATAAATATACGTTTGATATTAAAAATGGACAATTATTCCTTAACTGTTTTACAGATGGTAAAAAAGTGAGAGAAGACAGGGTATATGTAATAGAATTAGACCCATTTAGTATAGCTTATAACGAAGAGGAAAAGGCTGTAATTTTAAAATGTTTAAGCGACAAGGGAGATTGCATTGATAGAAGACTATTCATAAGAAAAGAAAAAAACTATTATAAACGCATAGCCTTTTTAATGGAGGGGGAAAGTGAAAAGTCGATCCAGGGGGTACAAAATGCTCTAATTCACATGATAAGGCTAATTCAGGATGTTAAATATCAGAATAGCGAACCATTTGAAAAATAGATTGGAATGATTATTGAATAACCCTTAAAAATGAAGTGACAATCAAAAACTTTAAAATTATATACACATGAAAAGAATCGGTTTACTTTTTGTCGCAGTTCTAACAATAAATTTTGCTTTTGCTCAGGATGCTGAAACTTATTTTGCTAACGGTGAAAAGTTGAAGCAGAGTGAAGATTACAAAGGAGCTAAGGAAGCATATTCGAAAACAATTGAACTTGATCCATCCAATGTTAACGCATTTCTTCAGCGTGCTTTTTGTAATAGTCTGCTTGGTGATTATGAAGCATCGATAGCTGATTATACCAAAGTGATTGCTATAAAACCGGATCATAAATATTCTTACTTAACCAGGGGCAGCGCAAGGAACAAACTGAAAAAATACAATGAGGCGATAAGTGATTTTGACAAAGTAATTTCACTTGATCCTGATAATCAGGAAGCTTATAATAACAGGGGGTGGGCTAAGAAAGGGTTGGGTGACTCTGATGGCGCTTGCAAGGATTGGAATAAGTCGAAAAAGCTGGGGAATGATGAGGCGAAAATTATTTTAAGAAATAATAAGTGCAGATAGTAATCCAAAAGAAATTGAATGTGGTGTATTGCCCGATGGCAGGCGGGCATGGGACAATAAAAACAAAAACATATACACATGAAAAATAAAATCTTACTTCCGATCTCATTTGTAGTAACCGTTTGTTGTATGGCATTTACTTCCGGTACTCCGGTTGAAACTGATTATACCGAGTGTTTAAAAAAGGCGGGCTCTGAATGGGGACAGTCCTGCCCTGATTGTAAAGTATATAAGGATTCTTACAGAGTTAAATTGAAGAATGAATGTGCAGAGAGCCTGGATGTAATGATCTGTGTTCAGGAATCAAGTAAATCATGGAAAAGATTTATGTTCCATGCAATGCCGCCTAATGATACAATGATAGCTTACGCTTGTGAGGGTACCGGTAAATATTTAAAATGGGCAAAAAAGGCTGGGGATAAATCTATCACATTTCCTTCTATTGACGAGGTGAATAGCCAGTATAAAGAATAAGTGGATTATTGTATTTAAAATAATTATATTAGTGTAATTAAAAATATATTGAATGAGGAAACTTCTACTTTCGACTGCTTTGGTTTTATTGTGTTATATGTCCAAAGCGCAAACCTGCAATTTTACTTATTCGGCGAACGGCCTGGTTGTAACATTTACTGATGTTACAAGTTGGGGTTCATGTACTCCTTCACCCAGCTGGAATTTTGGAGACCCTGCTTCCGGAGGAAATAATACTTCTATGGCTGCTAATCCAACACATACTTTTAGTTCAGCCGGTACGTATACTGTTTGCTTAAGTGAAGCACCGTCTGGAACTATACAACTTTGTCCGTCCTCATTTGCAACCAAATGTACAACCCTTACTGTTCCTTCACCGAGCGGGATAAAAAATTTGGAGAGCGATCTAAAGTCATATTCAATTTCACCTAATCCTACAGATGGGGACTTTGTTGTTTCGTATTCTCTCAGGTCGGAGACTTCTGTGAAAATAGAGATGTTTAATTTGTTGGGAGAAAAAGTTAGCGGTACTACAAATGAGTTGCAATCTAAAGGGAATTACTCTATTAACTCTAAAGATATTGCCATGTTGTCAAAAGGAATTTATTTTGTAAAACTATCCTTAAACGACAATTCAAAAACTACAAAAGTTATTGTCCAATAGTAAATTGATACATAATTCATTTTAAAGGAGGCCCGGCCTCCTTTTTTTTGTCCTGTCAAAAGACATATTGTTTTTCCACAACTCTATTTCCTTTGTGTTTCCGGATAGAAGTATATCAGGCACCTTCCAACCTTTATATTCTGCGGGCCTTGTATAAGCCGGCGGAGAGATCAAATCATCCTGGAACGAATCTGTAAGTGCAGAGGTTTCATCGGAAATGGCTCCCGGAATTAAACGGATTATACTATCACAAAATACTGCAGCGGCAAGTTCTCCGCCCGACAGCACATAGTCTCCAATAGATATTTCTTTTGTGACCAGGTGTTCGCGTATACGTTCGTCAATCCCTTTGTAGTGTCCGCAAAGTATAATGATATTATTGAGCGTAGAAAAATAATTAGACGTCCTTTGGCTCAGAAGTTCCCCGTCAGGTGCCATATACACAACTTCATCGTATTTTCTTTTTGATTTAAGATCTGAAATACATTTGTCAACAGGTTCAATCATCATTACCATTCCCGCACCACCTCCGTACATATAATCATCTACAGTTTTATGGTTATCGGTTGTGTAATCGCGAAGATTAATGATGTTAATATTGACCAGTTTTTTTTCCACAGCTCTCTTTACAATTGAATGCTGGAAAGGACTTTCCAGTAAATTTGGGACAACCGTAATAATATCTATTTGCATTTGTAAAGATCTACTTCAAGGTATCAATTATTTGTTTTGCAACCGCTTGCCAAATATGTTTTTCTTTTATTTTATTGTAAAATGAAATTCCATGTTTAATTCTTTTGTCAGCATTGTTTGCATAATCATTTATTGCATTCGCAATTTCCGTTGCGTTGGGTTTTACCAATAATCCATCCTCATTATTTGTCATCACATCTTTTACCGATTGTGTATCAGGTGCAATAATAGGCTTCTTTAAAGCTCCGTATTCAAAAATTTTAATGGGTGAACAGTACCAGTTTGTTTTTGCCATAATGGCAATGTCGAATAACTGTATATAGTCATACACCTCATTGTGAGAGACTTTTCCGGTAAAAATAATATTATCGGTCAACCCTTTATTGATCGTAAGCAATTTCAGGTCTTTCAGCGTTTCCCCGTCTCCTATTACCAACAAAACAAGATTTCGGATTTCCCCTTTCTGCTTTAAAATTTCAAATGCCTCAATTAAAAGATCAACACCATGATACGGAAATATTGATCCAACAAAACCTATAACAGTTTTACTGTTGAGATTGAATTTGTTTTTTAGTTCTTTTTTTCTGGTTTCGTTGATATTAATATCGTCAAAATTAACAGCGTTGGGTGTTACCAATACTTTCGCGGGATCAATGGAGTATTTTTTAGTAAAATAACTTTTCAATGGAGATGAAACAACAACAAGGAGGTTGGTATTCTCAATTTGCAGTTTTTCCATTTTAGCAGCCCGATCGGTTAAAAGACTTTTCCCTTTTAATTCAATTCTTTCCTCAACATATGGACCATTGATTTCAAGAATGTGCATTATGTTTTTTTTCTTCGCAATCAAGGCACCGGAAGGCATAAGGTAATATCCTCTTTCGTAAATGATATCAGGGTTAAATTTGTTAATTGAATCAAGTAATCTGTTACTGACTGCTTTGTCAAGCCGTATCAGTTTATAATCAACCAGGGTTTCCCAAATAATTCCGGGGATAATTTTTTTTAATATTTTTTTACATCCATTTGAAGTTTCACCCGAACTTTCACTAAGTGTTTCCCCGCCAACGATCAGGGTTTGCACATCATGTCCATTTTTTTTTAGGGCAGCGATTATTTCACGCATATGCCTCCCATAACCGGTAGAACCGGCCAGGTTTAAGTGTGGGTGAGGGGAGAAGTAAAGGATTTTCAATGTCGCGATTATTTTAAAAAAGGAATAATATTTTTAATAAATTTTAAATCTATTGACTTTGTCATTTGTCTCTCCGTTGGATGATGCGCTCATTGCA
>CAZQIC010000197.1:0-5367 GCA_964593555.1 uncultured Bacteroidia bacterium
GTTCTCCGATTTTTAGTCAAATCTCTAAAAGTGAATTTTTAGAACCCACCTTAAGCGAACTTCTTCCGTTACAAAGAGGCCAAACTTAGAGTTGAGTTTACACTCAAGGCTGATAGTTGTCCATAATCCGGCATCAGGCGCGGTCTGCGCAACCATAATAGTATCACAAAAGAGACATGAAAGAAAAAAACAAGTTCGCAGCACCTTCATATTTACAAATGAAATTTCATACGACAGATTTATTTCGTAACATGATCAAAATAGTGTACCGTAACAATAGCAGTATCCCGCAAAAAATTAATCTTGTCAATGCTAACTCTATGAATATTCAATCCCGTTCTTCTTCTAAGATCCTCTAATAAAAGTGAATTGTTCTCGGGCTTAATGAGTTCAATATTTTCATACTCTATTCTTTTAGTGAATTCGTTTTTTATAAACAAGCTTGCATCCAAAGCATAAGCAGTGAGCAGTACAATGCCGTTGATTATCGATGTTTCAATAAACGTTCCTTTATTCACAGCGCTTATAAGCCCGATAGCAATTACAACGAATAAATACGTCATATCTTTTGCCGAGATATCCTCAGTTCTATACCTGAGCAAGGAGAAAACTGCAAATAAACCAAATGCTGCGCCCATAGATAGGTCAACCTTATTCAGCAAATAAGTAATGATAAAAATAACAACATTGAAAAGAAAAAAAGTAAAGAAGAAATCCTTCTTGCGATAGATTGGGTAATAAATTAAACGGATTAAAATAAACACAGAAAAAATATCTATCAGCAACCTGGCAAAAAAACTAGCGGAGAGCTTTTCAAACCCAACAACAAAAAAGTCTGCATCGTTTCCCTTTTTTTTCTTTTTCTTTTCGCTGGGCGCCTCCTCTTCCATAGATCCAGCCTGTGAGTTATCATTTTCTTGCGCCGTTATGGAAGGCACCGAAAACAATAGAGGTAGAAATAAAATTATTCTTAATAATAACTTACTTGTTAGCTGCATAACAGATTTTATTTACGTTTAATAATTTAGATTTAAATCCATTCTTTTTAACTCCCTCAACAAGGGAAACTACACCAAAGCAATATTTACTAATGGAGCCTTCGCGTATGGCATTTGTTTTCATCACATTGATAAAAGGAGATGCGCCAATTTTTTTTTGTTTGATTTCTGCAATTACAAGATTTTGATAGGAGATTGCCTGTTCTCCCTTTTTAAATTGCAGATCAAGATCTATTGTCAACCGTTCTGTAGTATTTTTACTCACAAGAGTAATTCTTGAGTAATTAACCCATAATTTTGATTGCAAGCCCTCAGGAGCCAGGGGTGTTTTTTCATTTATTAACTCCACTGCTGTTCCTTCAATTACATCACGTATGTTTTTTTGCTTTACACGGCTTTTAATAGTTCGGCCCTTATTATTTTTGCGCTTCACTTCAAAGAAAATAAGGTCAGAGTCAATATATTTTCTGTAACGTACTTTATACCTACCCATTCGGCCATTGTGGTGATCATGGTAAAGTTTAAAATCAGATGTATCGAAGTATAACGTTTCATACCGGTTTTGTTTCACGCCATTCACATCTAATACTTTATAGTGCTGGCGAAGACTGTTTAATATTCCTGGCAATTTTTTATAGTTAAATAAAAATTTGGTATCCGTACGGTCAAGCAGTTTAACGCTCTCCATTTCCTCAAGAGTGATGGGATCGAAGGAACATAATAAATTAGTCAGATCGTTATGCATTTTCTTAATAGAACTCGTAGCTATATTTTTTCAGAGATTCAAGAGTATTATCCGAGCGATAGGTCTCTTTCTTTATTTTTAATCCTTTGTTATTATAAGCGTATGTAATCTTCCGCTTTATTTTGTTCGCCCCATCATAATATGTTTCCGAAATTTTTTCATCTTTAGCATTGTTGCTATATAACACTTTTCTTACTATGGTGTTATTACCGTCATATTCCACTTCTTCTGTTTTATTGTTGTTCGAATTGTACTTAGTTGTAATTTTTTTTAACTCCACTTTTGTTTTCTCTTCTTCTATTTCCTTTTTCTGATAAACAGTTTCTTCTATTTTATTTTTTTCACTATCGTATTTAAATTTTTCCGATTTCCTTATACTTCCATCTTTATTATAATCTGTTGCTTCCAATATCTTACCTCCTTCATTGTAAAGAACAAAAGACTCCTTATGGGTTAATTCTTTCCCATTTTCGTATACCGTGAGATTTTCTGTCACGGATTTTATTTTAAGCTTTTGTACAGTCTTTTTATTTTGAGACAAACAGAATGTTCCAATTGAGCAAAGGACAAAAATCAAACAAAATTTCAAGTTCATTTTCATTTAAATAAAAACTCTTATTGTAAAATGTCTATCGTTGAAACTTCTACAGTTTGTTTCTTCTTCGTAATCTCGACCTGCTTTATGATAGCCACGTTTGGCGAATATTGGTTCGACTGGCCATTATAGGCACCTGTTGAATCTCTTGAGTATGCATAAATTTTGTAAGATCCATTTCTTAAATACTTGAACTCATAACTTCCATCATGAGATGTTCTCAGGCGCTCTCCAAAACTCACCTCATCTCCAAAAATGATATATACTTCAACATCAGGAGCATACGCTGAATCAGCTAATACAGTAAAAGTTTTGTTATAATATTTTGCATATACTTTTCCTCGGATAGAAGAAGTTCCTCCAGCACCTTCTTCTTTTTTACAAGCAGAAATAAATAATAAACCAATTAAAAAAAACTGAAGCCGAATTTGCATTTTTAAAAGTTTAGGTAAAAACAACATATGGAATTGACAACCGTTAGATTAATTACATACCAGTTTGATAATAAGCACATCTGTTCCTACTGTTATTTGCAAGAAAAATATTCCTTTTGCCAGGTGCGTCAGGTCTATATCTGTTTGATAATTGCCTGAGAAATTATTTTTAACATCTTCATATATAACAGATGATAATGTATTTAATAAACGCACTGTTGTTTTTTCCTGGTCCTTTACATTAAAACGAACAGAAACTTTTTCTGAAGCCGGATTAGGAAAAACCTGCAAGTCACTAAAAGAGGTTGGTTCATTAATTCCTGAGCAAGACATTACATTGATGTGGCTGGATTTTGTTAAAGTGCCGTTGCCCGTAGCATTAGTACTCGTTAAGGATACGCTGTATGTTCCAGGTGAAGAATACAAAACAGTCGGATTGGAAATACTTGACGTTGGAGGTGTACCTCCTTCAAATGTCCATAACCATTTGTTTGGTAAGCCCGCGGACTGGTCTGTATAATTAATAGAACTTCCTGAACAGATTGTAGTACTACTAGCAATGAAGTTTGTCGTAGGCGCTGGATTATATTTACACGTGCCCGGGAGATTGTTATCTATCCATGCGGTCCGAAGCGCAATCCATTCTTTTATCCTGTCAACTTCCGCCGGGTAAGTTGCAGGAAGCGGAAGAGGTTCTGGCCAGGTATATTGGCCAATGACGCGCCACCTCCAGAAATTTCTTGCCTGCGATTCATTTAGAAGAGTAGCGAAAGAATCTATTGTTGCATATAAGTAAGTGGTATCTAATACCGTTGTTCTTAAATAATTCCACCTGCAGATTAGCTTGTCAGTAAAGCCGGTATCCTGCATTAGCTTTTCCCACCAAAACGGAACATGCCTATACTCTAGAGAAGAAGAGCGATAGTTAAAGTTATAGGCCCAACCTGTGTCTGCAGTAGCGAAACAATAATTTGCATTTTTCCAGGAAGCATCAAAGTCCCAGGGAGGACCTACTTTTAATTTTCCTCCTTTGCTGTTTTTATCTTTATAAAAAAAAGTACTTACCCTATAAGCATCCGGGCCCTTGGTTAACTCGTTTAGTATAATAAAATCTACAAATTGATTTACATCAATAAACTTATTGTATCCATTCACGGGATCTCCAAAGTTTGGTCCGGCCATTACATTTTCAAAGCTGTCCATGAATGCCTGAATGTAAGTAGCTTGCTGTGGCATTATATCATCCGCATCCGGGTACTCATATTGATAAAGAATAGGATTGGCAGGATTTCCTGTTGACAAATATTGTGAGTTCCATCCTTGTCCTCCGCCGCTGCCTGCAGTATGATCAACTTTAAAAATATATCCGCCTGTTACATTATCTCCCGAAATATCGCTGCTTTTTAATTTAGAAATATCAACCCGATTTTTGTCTCGCTTTATTTTCTCGGTTAATACAAAAATACCTCTGTACTCCCCATCTAAAATTAATTCACAGGGTTGGGTGCGGGGTGCATAATGCCCCATTTGAGTATACAGGTAATAGGTAAATGGGTTTCGGAGTTGTGTTTTATCTACGGGAGCGGCGTTAAGTATCCAGTCACTTTCAGAGGGCATTCCCAGCAATGAAGTATCTATTTCATTTAGTCCTAACGCGTCCATCGTTTCAAAGCCATATTGTTTTTTTGGAAAACCTTGGGAACTATTTCCCCTGTATTCTATTCCTATTTTTCCCGAATAATTAAATGGATCTGTAATAGCATTCCTTAAACCGGGCCCGTTATAAATAATTCTCATATCAACAATTACTTTTGGATCATGAAGTATTGTAGTTCCATTTGTATTGATAATAATTATGGGCAGATCAGAAGATGTGAGATGAACACCTTTTGCCGGAGCATTGCCGAAGGTTAGAGCCCAGCTTATTATGGATCCCGATCCACCTGGTGCAGGATCATAATCATTTATTCTGAGGATCCAGTTGCCATTGCCGCTTTGCCCATCGTTTATTTTGCTTAAAATTTCTTCAGACAAAAAATTTCCGGTAAAAGGAGCCAAGCCGTTTTCAATCATTGTTGTTGTTGCGATGTCTCCTTTAAAACAGGTATTTGTAAAGTTAGCGCCCGCTCCTCCAATGTTTGTCACCAGTTCAACTTGTTTCCCATTGGGAGCTATAAGATAAATACTTAGGTCATATACTCTTGCGTGTTGTATGCTTAAGCAAACTGATTCTAATCCATGGATTGTATCAATTGTGGAAGGACTTAATCCACTGACATTAATAATAAAATCATTGTTTATCGAAGGCTCAAGGATGGGTTGAGTGCCACCTGTGTATGAGTAGGTTTGAGCCTGGGTAAAAAAAGTAACCAAAACAGAAAAAAGGGTGATCAAAAAACAGGTACTCTTCACTTTTTGTCTCTGCATTTCAATATTAATTTTCTCCTTCATATTTTAAAATTACCGGGGATCTGGGAATAATTAATACCCTGTTTTAGCCATTATCAAAAATCTGGTTCACTTTACAGACAAAGCGTCTCTAAAATTTTGTGCAAAACATAGAATTCCTATCTTTGCAATCCCATTTCCGGTCCA
>CAZQIC010000198.1:0-5261 GCA_964593555.1 uncultured Bacteroidia bacterium
AAAAAAATAATGTATTTTTGAAAAACAGATTACAAAAAATTGGTTAACGGGTTCTTCGATTTTTAGTCAAATCTCTAAAAGTGAATTTTTAGAACCCACCTTAAATTAAAGAGCCTTAAATCGGGGTTTTGGCTTTAATGGCCTAAAGAAAGTTTACGGCCTGTGGGCCTTCATTAAAAAGCAGGTCTAGCGTACTGAGATTTGGGATGAAACCGTGTTTGTTTCCGAAAACCTGGATGTATTTCTGAGAAACAAATTCACGGTCGGTATCGAGTGGAACCTTGGGTGAAATGTTGTTTCGCAGATCGGTGCTATCTGTTATTTCTTTAAAATATTCACTTGTTGGTATAAGTTTGATGTCAAGCTTTAACAACTTTAACAAAAGTTGGGTAAGTTCATTATTAAGGTCGATGAGTTTTTCGAATTTTTTTTCTGAGTAGAATGGTGCGAATTCACTCTCATAAAATTCAAAATAGGGTGAGCAGCGATAGGCGGATTCGATAGATTTCCAATGCAATTTTTGCCAATTGTCGGAATAAGAAATGTTGATGTCTTTTATGGAAGTCCGCTCTCCGCTATGAATAATGGGTACACTTAATTTTAATATCCCGTTCGCACCATAAATATGGCAGCGGCTGCGATAAGTTTGTTTTGGAAAGTGTTCATGATATTCGATCGATACCTCCTTGTATTTTTTCAGTTTCGAAAAATACTGGATAGGCGGCAGGTATGCGGTTGAAAGTAATGTGAGCGACATGATCTATTCTATAGATTTAAAAAATCTGTTCCATTTAAACATGCTGAAAAAACTTTTCTCTTTATCAACAGAAAATAAAACGATTACAGCTTTGCCAACAATATGGTCTTCCGGTACAAAACCCCAGAAGCGGGAATCAGCACTGTTGTGCCGGTTATCGCCCATCATAAAATAATAATTCATTTTAAAAGTATAATGAGTTATTGCTTTTTCATTTACAAAAACTGAATCGTGTTTTATTTCCAGTTTATTGTTCTCATAAATTGATATTATTCTTTCATATAGCGGAAGCGTATTTATATTTATTTCTACACTGTCATTTGCCTTAGGGATTTTAAGCTGGCCAAAATTATCTACATTCCATGGATAATTAATATTGTGCGGAAAAATATATTCTGAATAAGCTCCTTTTTTTTCGAAGTATGTTTTTACTTCAGTTATATCAGCCGATTTTTTAAAATAATCTGCAGCTGAAGATGTAAGCGCAAACATATAATCTCCTTTGCCTGAGATCATTCCTCCTTCTGTTATGTCAAGCATAGCAAGTGTATCCGCATCGATCCCTCTTTTTTCTGAACGTACAATATAATTGCGCTGCGAGTCTTTTGGACTTTGAATCAGGCTGTCATTAATAAAAACATTTCCCTCCCTTATTTCAAAAATATCACCAGGAAGAGCAATGCATCTTTTTACGTAATGGGTTCTGTGATCTACAGGTATCGGAGTTTCCATTGGGTAATTGAACACTATAATGTCGTTATGTTTGATGTGACTGGTGCCGGGCAACCTGAAATACGGAATTTGTATCCACGTTAAAAAAGATTGTAGAGAAGTGCCCGGGATATTTTGATGGGTGAATGGGAATGAAAGAGGAGTAATGGGGACACGAGGTCCATAACTCAGCTTGCTTACAAAAATAAAATCGCCCACGTTAAGGGTCTTTTCCATGGAGGAGGTTGGTATAGTAAAGGCTTCAACTAAAAATGCCCTTACTAAAACTACTGTTACAAGTGCAAACAATATCGCTTGTAACCATTCTTTTATGATTATTTTTTTTTTCACAAAGCTTTTAGAAACGCCGGGAATTTACTCAAGATTTCGCAGTTTTATTTTTCGGTTTTCTTCTACCCTTCAGAAAACCATATCCCCAAAATCCTGCTGCAATTATAAGAAAGTGCATGAGATAAGATCTTGACAAACTATCATTGTTTACAAATGTAAAAAAGCGATCCCATCTGGCTTTTCCGTGACCTGTGAAAAAAGTTGATAGAGAAAATTCACCCGATAAAGGATTGTATTTTGGATCCTTTAACGACATCCATATAAAAACAGGAGTACCCACAATATGATCTTCCGGCACTAAGCCCCAGTAACGTGAATCAGCACTATTGTGGCGGTTATCACCCATCATCCAATAATAATCTTTTTGAAAAGTGTATTTTGAAATTGGTTGTCCGTCATAAAGAACTTTTCCTCCTACCATTTTAACATCGTGATCACCATTGTCATATGTTTTTAAAACTTTTATATAAAGGGAGATATTACTTGTGTCAATTGTTACGGTAGTTCCTGCTTTAGGAATAACAAATGGACCAAAGTTGTCGTTGTTCCATTTGTACCTTGGATCGTGCGGAAATATACTTGGATTGTATTCGTCTTTAGGATCAATTCTTTTTTGGACTGAAATAACGCCCGGAATATTTTTAATTTTTTCAGCTTTGTCCTCCGGCAGGTTAAGCATGTAATAGGAGGTGTCTCCCGGCATCTCGTATTTTCCTCCTTCACTGACGTATACATCCAACTCATCAAGTAATGTTAGGTTGGAAAGTGCCTGGCCTTCTGCCGTTCTCTGGTTAAAACCGAAAATTGGAGTTTTGGTTTTTATATCATAAAAGTGCTGGCTATGCTCGGGCCTGTTTTGTTTTTGTCCATTGATGAACATGTCCCCATCAATAATTTCCAGCTTATCTCCTGCAATGCCTACGCACCGTTTTACATAGTTTTCTCTTTTATCGGGAGGGCGCGCCACTATTTTTCCGAATTCGTCTTCATTTGTATTTACGTAAGCCCACGCTTTACTCATGGCCTGTTCCTCTGAAATTTTTTGACCGGATTGTGCGAAATTATTTTGTATATCCGCAGCCTTATCTCTTATTTCCTGATAATAACTTCGGTCTTGTTTTTTTAATGCAACAGTATCTCCATCAGGATAATTAAAAACTACGTAATCTCCATTACTTACTTTTCTAAAACCCGGCAGCCGGAAGTAGGGAATCTTTATCCACTCGAGATACGATTTTACAAATTGTGTTCCCGGTAAAGTGTGATGTGCGAATGGAAATGCCAAGGGTGTGTTAGGTATTTTTGCACCATAACTTAACTTACTTACAAAAAGATAATCTCCAACCATTAATGATTTTTCGAGAGATGATGTAGGGATAGTGAACGCTTCAATAAAAAAAGTTCTTATAACAGTAGCAGCAACAACAGCGAAAATAATAGCATCGGTCCATTCTCTTGTCATGGATTTGGGTTTCTTGTCTTTTTCTTCGGGGCCAATGAATTTAATTTTATCATCAAAGCCAAGCTGGATAAAATAAACATAGGGTACCAGGGCGGCAAGAGTAAGATCAATATTTCCTTTTTTGCCGAAGGCTTTTGCCAATTGAATGGAAATGATGGCCAGCATTAAAAAATTTACTCCCGGTACAAGTAGTAAAAACACCCACCACCAAGGCTGCTTTATCAGTTTTAGCCAAATGACATAATTATAAATGGGAACGAATGCTATCCATGCTTTTTGTCCGGCTTTACTGAATAATTTAAAAAGGCCTGTGCTTAATAAAAAGTAAAGGATGACTAAAACTATATTTTGTGTAAGCATGAACTAAAATTTGTTTTAAAACTCTAATAGATTTCTGATATTGTTATCTCCTTGTTAAATAGTGTTAATCAGGATCAAAATTTTAACAGATCCTGCATTCCGAATACACCTTTTTTATTTTGCATGAACTCGGCTGCTAAAACGGCTCCAAGGGCAAACCCCTTTCTGCTATGTGCCACATGTTTTATTTCAATATCGTCAATAGATGATTGATAACGTACAATGTGTGTGCCCGGTACTTCGCCTTCACGTTTAGCCTGAATAGAAAGCTCGCTTGTGCTTTTCGGTTCGCCCTCAATCCATTTGTTTTTTCTTTCTACCGCTTCAAGTATTTGGTTGGCTAAAGTAAGTCCTGTGCCGCTGGGCGAATCCAATTTATGAATGTGATGTATCTCTTCCATGCTCACATCATAATCAGGATAAACATTCATGATCTTTGCAAGATGTTTATTTAAATGGAAAAATATATTTACTCCAAGGCTAAAGTTAGAGGCATGAAATAATCCTGCATTTTTTTCGGAACATTTTTTCTTTACTTCTTCCAGTTTATCAAGCCAGCCTGTAGTGCCAACAACAATCGGGATCACAGAGTTAAAACAGTGGTAAATATTTGTTATCGCATCAGCCGGTGTGCTGAATTCTATCGCCACATCTGCTTTTTTCAGATTGTCTGCGGTTAAGTCTCTAACATTATTAACATCAATTTTTAAAACAATGTTATGATTTCTGGAAATGGCTATTTGTTCAATTTCCTTCCCCATCTTTCCATAACCCAAAAGTGCAATGTTCATGACCAAAATTTTGTCAAACCTACATGATTTTTTTAAGAAACCACATAAGCAAAATGAAAAAATCATGTAGGTTCCTGATGGCCACAGAATTATTTTAAACTATTGCAGAAGAAAGATAATTTATTCAGGCAAATGATCGAAAAAGAGGTGTACGACATTTTATGCCATTTGTTCGTTTCGAGAGCCTCAACGAACGGAATCCGCACCCTGAGGGTTCTCGAAGGGTAAAGAAAGATAGTGCATTCTGTCGCACATGCTCGAAAAAGCGTTAATAAGTCTTTACTTAAATTCCAAAAGTAAGGCCGCCGCGTATTATAGGGTTGGAATATGGAGAGTATATTGATTCGTTGAAGTTCCATAGTATCAAAAAAGTCATGCTTACTTTGTCAGATATTCTTTGTCGGTAGCCCGCACCCCCCAAAACACTTGTTACAAAGGTACGGCGGTTTAAAAAAGGATCCCAGTACCCGCTTAATTGTTCAACTTCGCCATGTATAAAAAGATTCTCTAAAAAATAATAACGCGAAAATACCCTGCCGCCGTAAATGGTAGTTGTGTAAGAGTTATAATCACGATACTTTATATATATATAAGTGATACCGGCTCCAACTGAGAAATTATCAGTGATCTTATATCCAACAAGAGGTGAAGCATCAATAAATGTGACATTCCCGAATTGAAGACCAAGGTTGCCTCCAAAGTAAATTCTCTCCGACAGTGGTTTTTTCTCAGGTACAGGCTTTTTTGATTTTTCCTGGCAAAAAGCAGCAGAAAAAATAAAAATAAAAATAATTATGGAATTGTATTTTTTCTGCATCTGGTATTAAAC
>CAZQIC010000199.1:0-5062 GCA_964593555.1 uncultured Bacteroidia bacterium
ATCTAAAAAAAAATACGGTTACATTTGTTAAAATCAATTAATAGAACCTCCCTGAATATAAAAGCAATTTATATTGGGAATTTACGAAGAAAGATGATCTTGGCAAAATGCCAAATAACACGCTAAATTCAATATTTAACTTGCTCCATCGCCTCCTTTGCGAATTCAACAGGCAACTGACAGGATTTGTTTTTACAAACAAAAATCAGCGTTCGATTTTTGCTGGCTTTATCCTTTAACAGCGGCAACTCACTTGAAACTTTGCAGCCCGAAATTACAGCATTAGGAATATAATTTTCAAACAACTCTTTTGTTCTTTCATCAAACAACTCACCCACAACCGCTATTTCATAAAAAGGCATAACATAATTAAGCATGAGTATTGCCCAATTGCTATAACCAGAACCATAAGACACAATCTGCTGAGTGACGTTATTGAGCATACGACCACTCATATCCGTATAATCCTTATTATCGAAATACAAACCCAGTTCAAATATGCTCCTTGCTATTGAAGAGTTTGAAGAAGGTATTACATTGTCAGCCACTTCCATTTTACGAACTATTAATTGCGCATCGAGATCGGATGTGAACCAAAACATCCCTGTATTTTTATCGTAAAAATGTTCAATGGTATACTCTAATAGTTTTTTTGAATGTTCCAACCATTGCTCATCAAAAGTTATTTTATACAAAGCAATGAACGCTTCGATCGTAAATGCGTAATCTTCGAGATAACCATTGATTGTCGATCTTTCTTTTTTATAAGAGTGGTTTAAACCTCCGTCTTTTCTCCATTGCTTTTTGATAATAAAATCTGCATTAGCCAAAGCAGCTTCCAGGAAAACATTCTCATTAAACGTTTCATAGGCTTCTGCATACGCTTTTAACATCAGCGCATTCCATGAGGTAAGCGATTTGTCATCCAGGCCGGGCCTAATTCTTTTGCCGCGCTCAGCTAATAACTTTTCTTTGGCAATTTTCATTTTGTTTATTAATTCATCAACTGAAATATTATTCTCCTTTGCAATTATATCATCATCTTTATCTCTTAATAAAATGTAATTATCGTGTTCCCAATAACCTTTCTGGTTTACATTAAAATAATTCGCAAACAAATTATAATCTTCATTTAAAATATTCCTCAACTCCTTTTCATTCCAGACATAATATTTACCCTCTACCCCTTCCGAATCAGCATCAAGAGCAGAATAAAATACACCTTCCGCAGATGTCATTTCATTTTTAATAAATTCACATGTTTCGTAAACAATATTTTTATACAATTGTTTTTTTGTCAGCCTGAATGCTTCACAATACAACGACACCAGTTGAGCATTATCATACAACATTTTTTCGAAGTGAGGTACTTTCCAAAGCGTATCGGTTGAATATCGTGCAAAGCCGCCACCCACCTGATCGTAAATACCACCATAAGCCATTTTTTTAAGACTGAGATTTACAAAATCCTGCAGACCCTTATTTCGGGTAAGATGACCATAACGTAAAAGACAAATAAAATTATTGGGCAGTGGAAATTTGGGTGCACGATCATTACCTCCATTTATCTTATCAAAATAACTACTCCATGCTTTAACAGAATTATGAAGTATGTCAATTGAAAAATCCTGTCCCTCTTTATTTAATTTAACAACATCAAATTGTTTTATCCCTTCCACCAATTGTTCAGCATATTCATATGCTTTATCCTTCTCATTCTTATAAAAATCAGCCAGCTGATTTAAAATATTTACCCATTGGTCCTTTCTGAAATAAGTACCACCATAAATTGGCCTGCCATCCGGCAATGCAATACAATTCAAAGGCCAGCCTCCGCTGCCTGTCATCAGTTGTACCGCGCTCATGTATACCTGGTCAATATCAGGTCTTTCCTCGCGATCAACTTTTATACAAATAAAATTTTCATTCATCACACCTGCCACATCTTCACTTTCAAAACTCTCCCGTTCCATTACATGGCACCAATGGCAGGCAGAATACCCAATGCTCACCAGTATAAGCTTGTTTTCTTTTTTCGCTTTATCCAATGCTTCAACTCCCCAGGGATACCATTGCACAGGGTTGTGCGCATGCTGAAGTAAATAAGGAGATGTTTCTTCCGAAAGTTTATTAGTGTATAAATGATTGTCGTTATTCGCCATGAAAGCAAATTAATTTATTGAACAAATAATAGAGAAGAGAATGTAAGGAACTACTGAGTTGCAATGAGATGAAACTTAACTTTTGGCAGCAGATTTTTATATTCCTCGCCGCTTTCCTGCATAGAAATATCCATCTCATCATAATACCAGCTTACATCGACAGGAATTCCATAAGTAGTAACTATTGTGTTGAACTTTTCTAAAAGTATCAGCAGGTGTTTTGCAGAAGTAGAGTTAAAATATTCTAAACGTACTTTTAATATAATTCTATCATGGCTTGTTTCCTTATTTTTCCAGGAAAGGTGCTTTCCATAATTTTCAACCCACTGAATAATGTATTCAAAAAATTTCGCCGGGTTTTCCGGGCGGGAATTGCCGGATATTTCGAATATATTATTGTTCGTATTAAAATCTATTTTCGGAGAATTTTCAGTCGCTTCTATTAACAGTGATTTCATAAAATAAATTTTTCCGACTAATTCATAATTTTTGTTTGAAAAATATAAAACGAATGCTGCTCATCTATCGTTTTAAATTCATAATCCAATTCTCCTGATGATCGTATCGCAATCTCTATCATACCTAAACCTGCTCCACCCTTTTCAGAAAAAGTTTTATTTTTCAATATCTCTCTGTACTGCTGCTTCTTCTGCTCAATATCCATTTTATTAATACTGTCGATCATTTCTTTGAGCTTAGGAATATCTTCATTGGCGATGTAGTTGCCAGTAGTGAGGTAATAATTTTTATCCTCTTTCATTAGCGTAAAAACAGCAAAAGGATGTTCACTTTCCTGAACTTTAATATTCGATTTATTCGTATGCCTGTATAGATTTTCAATACACTCGACCATCACATGGTATACCTTTTTTTTCAGGTTTACTTCAATGTCCAGTGAATTTATTTTTTCATTTGCATTTCCGATCAGCGTGTTCATTGATTTTTGATCCAGATCACCGGCAAAAGCCAAAACCACATCGTGTTTTTGAATTTTACGATGTATATCAAAACCAAAATCGCTTATATCTTTTTTCGACATTTTGATAGAATATTCTATAACGAAGGTAATACAAAAAGCCCTGATATATATAATATACCAGGGCTTTTTACAATCAAAAACTGTTGCTATTTCTCTACAGTAAACACTCCTGTTGAGAAGGACTCATTACCGGAAATTAACTTATAAGAATAAATTCCTGAAGCAAACGAGGATGTATTAAGCAGGATAGTGTTTTTCCCTGATGCAGGATTAGTATAAAAAGAAGCGAAGACTTCTCTTCCTGCTACATCATATACTGCAAATCTTACATTCGCAGGATTACCCGATAATTCATATTCTACTTTTATGAAATCGCAGGCCGGATTAGGATATAAAAATGTACCAAATCTGTTTTTCGAAACATTATTAATTCCTGTATTAAGAGGTGCGGATTTAAATTGTAACTCATCAATTATTAAAACGCTTCCAACCCCGGAAGTACCACCAATATAATTATTCGATGAAGATGAAATTTGAATTATAACAGTATCAGGAGCTTTTGAAAGGTTAAAAGGTATTTCAAAATAAGTATAACTTGCTGCGCTTAGAAGCCATGTTCCCTGCCAATCAAAAATTGTGTCGTTCTTAGAAAATCCTAAACCAACAGAAGCGGTATCTGTTCCCATAGGTGTATATTTATACCATCCGCAAATGGTATCCACTTGGTTACTAAATGCTGATCCACCATTTGGATTATTACTATTATTGTTTCTGTAATCTGCGTTGGTAATTGAAATTGTTCTATTGCTGTCTACCCAAAACGACGTGAGTTTAGCTGCAAAACTCCCTTTATAAGCCGGTGTTGCTTTCTCAACATGAACATCATTTATAGATGCTCTCAAATCAATATTATAATTGAACCAACTATCAGGGGTTTCAACACTCAAATTACTCCAGTTTTCAAAACTATGGTTAGGTATATTCTGAGTTACCCCGCTTCCACCAAACCAAATATTGTCGAGCATGAGCCAACTTCCAGGATGCGGCGTTGAACCATTGAATGGATTTGCTGAAACAGCTGCAAACGTTACGCTGTCAACAGTTGAAGTAGAAATATTTAATTCCATATCAAATTGAGTCCATACTGCTTGTGACCCTACGAATGAATAAAAATCTTCGCTTCTTACTGTATCATTTTGCCAGAACATTACGATAACCATTCCGGTATCACCAGCCATAAGACCACTTTTGTAATAACCGTGTACTGAATCCGGTTTCTGAGTAAACGGAATACCGCTTTGAGGCCCTTCTTGTATGTCTCCATAAATAAAATAACCAAAAGCTGTATCGCCGTTATTAAGAGCCACATTCTCCAGCTTAATAGAATATGTACCATGTTGTTTATCTGTGCTCCTGGTAACATTGGCAGCAGCACCCTGTCCAAGCACTTCAGATAAACTTGAACGAGTAGCTGAATCAGGGTTTAACCAGGATGTTGAGCTCCAGTCTTCGAAATCGCCATTGATAATTTGTCCGAAAGACAAATTGAAAATAAATAAAATAGAAAATGATAGTAGAAGTTTTTTCATTTAAACGGTTTTTAGTTAGGTGCAAATATCGTTAACTATTGCTAAACCTGCAAATTGGAGAGCCTACTCACTACTCGATAAACCCCAGCTTTCGGAACATATTGTAAGTTTTACTGACAATACTTTATATTTGCTTTGCGCCCATAAACTATGAAATACCTTAGTTTAATCCTAATTAGACAGTTGAAAAATTCAACTGTCTACGATTAAGAGTTTGTAAGGTTCTTGCAAAAGAGATTAAACTAAAATCTAACAAACTCTAAATCGGGATTACCCGCATTAAGGGGAGTTCTAAAAATAGAATGTTAAAAACAATCTAATAAAATCGTATC
>CAZQIC010000200.1:0-4992 GCA_964593555.1 uncultured Bacteroidia bacterium
CCCATATGTTGTTACTGTAACAGCAGTAGGAGGGTGTAAAAGCACGGGAACTGTGAACGTTGTTGTAAATCCCGCACCAACAGTAACAGCAACAAGTAATGCACTGGTTTGTATTGGGCAACAAATAAATCTTTTCGCAAATCCTGCTGCCAGTTCTTATACATGGAGCGGACCCAACGTATTCTCAAGCAATGCACAAAACCCAACTATTCCAAATGCACAATTGGTAAATGGAGGCATGTACATTGTTACTGTAGTAAATGCTTCAGGTTGTACAAATACAGCAGCAGTAGTAGTCGCAATTAATCCACTTCCAGTTGTTGCAGTAACAGGCGCAACTACGTGTGTAGGTTCAACATTTACTTTAACAGCAATTACGGGAACAGCTTTTGCTTGGACAGGACCAAACGCATTTAATACGCCGGTTCAAAATCCATCATTTGCAAATGCACAAGTAACGCATAGCGGAAATTACACAGTTATGGTAACAAGCGCACAGGGTTGCACTAATAGTGCAGTGGCAAACGTTTCGGTGATCACAAATCCTACAATGAATATTACCGGAACAAATACTTTGTGTTCACAAAACTTTAACGCGTCTCCAAACTCAGTTATATTAACCGCAGGTGGTGGTAACTCCTATGTTTGGACAATACCTGTTGGTTTCTCAGCACTTCCAAACTTAAGTAGTAATCCTATCACATTAAATCCTCCGTCAATAACAACGTCATTGGTGGCAACCGTTACTGTTGTGGGAACAGCCGGAAGTTGTACAAATCAAGCGGTATATCAAGTCACAGTTTATCCTAATCCAACTATTGCTGTAACAAGTGCAAGTATGTGCGCGGGTACACAAGTAACACTTACTGCAAATAATGCTACAACATATACATGGAGTCCTGCAACTGCATTAACTTCAACAAGCGGACCGGTAGTAATTGCTAATCCTGCGAACACAACAGTTTATAGTGTAATTGGAAGTAGTATTGGTGGATGTAAAAGTCAAACACAAAACTCAACTGTAACTGTTGTTCCAAATCCTACGGTAACTATAAATCCAAATCCTGCATTAATTTGTTTAGGAAGTTCGGTTAACTTAGCAGCTGTGGGCGCAACTAACTATACGTGGAGCCCAAACATTGCATTAACTACAACGTTAGGTCCAAACACAACTGCTAACCCATCTGTTACTATAACCTATACTATAATTGGTTCTCAAGCAACGTGTACAAATTTAGCAACCGTACAAGTATCAGTAATTGGTTTACCAACCGTAAGTATTGCCGGAACAAATACCTTATGTTCACAAAACTTTAATGGCTCTCCTGCAACAACTACATTAACAGCCAGTGGTGCCGGAACATATGTATGGACATTACCTCCGGGTTTCTCAGGCTCACCAAGTTTAAGTAGTAATCCACTAGTTATTACGCCACCTATAACATCTGTTCCAATGGTTGCAACTATGACGGTTTTAGGAACAGCCGGAACTTGTACTAGTTTAGCCGTATTCAATTTAACTGTAGTTCCAAATCCAACTATTGCAACAACAAGTGGAAGTATGTGCGCAGGAACAAGTGTGAACTTAACAGCAAGTAATGCTACAACGTATACATGGACACCAAGTGCAACACTTAATACATCAAACGGACCAAGTGTAATTGCAAGTCCGGCCGTTACAACTGTGTATAGTATTATTGGAAGCAGTGTTGGATGTAATTCTCAAACACAAAACGCAACGGCTAACGTAGTTGCAAATCCTACAGTAACAATTCTTCCTAACCCTGCCGTAATTTGTTTGAATCAAGCGATCAACTTAACAGCAAGTGGTGCAAATAATTATACATGGAGTCCAAACCTTGCCTTAACTACAACTAATGGCCCTAACACAACAGCTAATCCAACTGTAACTACAGTTTACCAAGTAATAGGTGAGGCAGCAACCTGTACACATGTAGCAAATATTACGGTGAGTGTTTTACCACTTCCTACAATCACAATTGTACCAAGTAGTCCAACATTGTGTATGAATAATTTTAACGGCTCACCAAACACTGTTTCGTTAACAGCAAATGGTGCTGCAAGTTATACATGGGGACCAATTATTGGTTTAACCACAAATACATTAAATGGCTCAATGATTATTGGAACTTCTAACGGAAATCCAATTGCAACAGGAACTGTTATTGGAGCAAATGGAACATGTACAACTTTATCAACCTTTACCGTAAATGCTATTCCTAACCCAATCATTGCTGTAACTTCGGCAAGTATGTGCGCAGGAACAAGCGCAACATTAACTGCAAGTAATGCTATCACCTATACATGGAGCCCAAGTACAACTTTAAATACGGCCTTTGGTTCAAATGTAATTGCGAGCCCTGCAGTAACAACATTATATAGTGTTATTGGCGGAAGTGCCGGTTGTAACAGTCAAACACAAAACGGTGTAGTAACTGTAGTAAATAATCCAACGGTAAGCATTGCACCAACTACACCAACCATTTGTTTTGGAAGTTCAATAAACTTAACTGCAAGTGGTGCTAATAATTATACATGGAGTCCAAACACTGCTATCAGCTCAACTGTTGGTAATGCAGTAACGGTTAACCCAACGGTAACTACAGTTTATTCCATTATTGGTGAAGCATCAACGTGTACAAATACTGCTGCACAAACCGTAACTGTAATTCCATTACCCATTATTAATATTGGTTTAAGTAATGGCATCATGTGTATGAATAGTTTTAATGGATCAAATAATCAGATCACAGTTACAGCAAGTGGAGCAACTTCTTATAACTGGATAGGCTTTACGGGAATTGGTAATAGTACAAGTTCCGGACCAAATGTAATTGTAACAGCAATTCCAAATTCACCAATAGGAACCGGTACTGTAATAGGTACAGTTGGAACATGTACTAGCATGGCCAGCTTTACGATAATTGCAATTCCAAATCCGGTAATTGCAGTAACATCGGCAAGTATGTGTTTAGGAACAAGTGCAACATTAAATGCAAGCGGTGCCACAACCTATGTTTGGTCGCCCGGAAATACATTAAATCAAACAACCGGAAGTTCTGTTATTGCGAATCCTGCAAACTCTACTGTTTACAGCGTTATAGGAACAAGTTTAAATTGTAACAGTACAACACAAACCGGAACAGTAGATGTTGTGCCAAACCCGATAATTGTAATTGCGCCGGTAACGCCAACCATTTGTGCAGGAGATGCTATAGGATTAAGTGCTTTTGGAGCTACTAATTATACATGGGCACCTTCAAACACTTTAAATACAGCATTTGGAGCAAACGTTATTGCCTCACCAATGGTTACCACAAATTATATAGTAATTGGCGAAGCTGCAACGTGTACTTCTACAGCAATAAGACAAGTTCAAGTAATACAATTACCTACTCTACAAGCTATATGCGATAGAACAGTAATTTGTTTGGGAGACAAAACAAACATTAATGCCAACGGTGCTAATTCGTACACATGGAATCCTCCTTATGGATTAACTAGTAGTAGTTCAAATTTTGTGGTAGCAAATCCTACTTCATCCATGAACTACACTTTGATAGGCACTAATGGAATTTGTACAGCTTCTTTAAGTGTACCAATCATCGTATTACAAAAACCTTTATTAAATCTTACAACTAGCGCACCAAGAATTTGTATGGGTAATAAATCAACCATTTTTGCTTCAGGTGCTCAAACATACAGTTGGGAACCAATGGCCGATTCAACGGTAGCCAATTACGCAATTGTTAGTCCTTCGGTTAGTACAAATTACACGGTAACCGGTGTTAACTTTTCAGGAACTGTTGGTTGTGCATTTACCAAAGAAATTCTGGTAGAAGTAGTACCTCAGGTAACAGCATCGATAAGTAACAGTGTGGTTATTTGCGAAGGCGAATCAGTAAAATTAAATGCAGGTGGAAGCAATACTTATGTTTGGGTTCCAGGTGCCAGCTTAAGTAATTCACTGGTTGCTCAACCTTATGCAAACCCAAAAGTAACTACCGAATATACGGTGTATGTGTCCAATGGTGGCAACTGTGCAAGCAAAGCTACTGTAATGGTTAAAGTTCATCCAATGCCTGTGGTTGATGCAGGACCAGACTTATCCTTTAACTCCGATGAACCAATGTATTTGAGTGCAAAAGGCACCGGAACATTAAGTTGGATTTTAGGTGATGGCATTATGTGTCATGTTTGTCCTAACTCACAATTTACAACCAAGCAAAGCGGTGTTTACCAAATACAAGCAGTAAGCGAATATGGTTGCCGAGCTATAGATGAGGTGAATATTGAGATCACAAATGAGTATAGCATTTACATCCCTAATATCTTTACACCAAATTTCGATGGTAAAAATGATACCTTCTTAGTGTTTGGTGTTGGAATAACTGATATACAAGTAACAATATTCGACCGTTGGGGCGAGCAATTGTATCACGACGAGAACCAAACAACTGGTTGGGATGGAACATATAGAGATGAGTTAGGTAAAAACGATGTGTACATCTACTTAGTAAAATACACCGCCCTTGATGGTAAAAAACATACTAAATCGGGACACGTAACTTTATTGAAATAAAGGATTTGATTTAAATTAAACCCCCACCTAGCCGAAATGTTAGTTGGGGGTTTTTATTTTATTGTAGTCCGCTCAAATTTAATTTGTAGTATAACAAGAGCTGAGATTAAATACTCTAATTTCAAAAAGAGTTTTTCGTTAATTTAGGCGCCTTATGGATGATAAAATAGGACCCATAATATATTTTAAATTTGCACTTAACTAAAGAACTTTTAGAACTCAACACCAAATTATTCCTTACATTTGAATAAATCAAAACTTTTTGAAATCGCGCCAAGGCATACCAAAAATAAATTCATTTTCCCTTAGGAAAAGTATTAAAATAAAAAATCCGCCACCGGCAGGCCATTACAGCTTTGCCTACACGCCAACATTTGCCGGAAGTACCT
>CAZQIC010000201.1:0-4984 GCA_964593555.1 uncultured Bacteroidia bacterium
TAAAAAAAAATACGGTTACATTTGTTAAAATCAATTAATAGAACCTCCCTGTAGTTAATACATAATTACTCTGCGTACCATTAAGAAATTTATACCCCTGCGGAACATTCAATGTAGCAGTACCGCTTTGCAGATCGATCTTGCCTGTTTCATATTTTAAACTACTGTGAATACTATCAATCATGTGCGCAAGATTTTCCGCTTCAATTTGTGTGGAATCGGTTTGTGCAACGAATGTTGCGCTGTAAATAAATGCACTGAGGCAGAGAATAATCTTTTTCATTAACATTATTTTAGATTTATATTTATTGATTACTTTTTTCTTTAACTTTTTCCACCTGGTTTTACCACTTCTATCCATTGGCCCGCCTTATGTGAACTGATTGTGATATCATACATAGCTTCACATGAAACACTTGGTAAATAAAATTTACCGGTATACGAAGCATTCAATAATATCCTGAATGTTTTTTTCTGATTGTGGTTAATGTCGAAATAAGTATAAACCCTGTCATCCCTGATATCCTGATACGTTGGAATGGACGATTTAACAGCTTGCGGACCTTCATCCATTCTGCTATTATGTATTTCCCAACCTGAAGGGAATATTTGTGTGAGTGCCATTTGCTGGTAATCTCCGCGTAATCCAGGGTTAGTAATACTTACTTCAGCAATAAAATCAGTTCCCTGTTCAAGTGAGGAAGGATCGATCGTATTTCCGGTCATGTCAGTATAGTCAATCGTCATGTTAAGATTGTTTTCCGATTCAGTATCATCACCGGTAACAGGAATTCCTTCAAGTACAATTCTTGCATACATCAATCCTTTGCTGTTGTTTTTTATTTCAATAGCCGTACTTTTTAAACTTGCTGCGTTCAGCGAAATTTTCGAAATGGCAAGCTGGGTTGTTGCATTTACGGCTTCAGTTCCATTTACTTTATAAGTAAAATCAATTCCACCACCCATTTTGTTTTTGTTTACGAATTTGGCAACAGCAATAAGACAATAGGCTGTTGTTTGTGTGCTCATCCATTCGTCACGGCTAAGTTCTTCGGATACTTTTTTGAGAATCCCCGCAGCTTTAGGTTTATCACCGAGTAAGGTAAGTGTTTCAAGTATCATGGCCTCATCTCTTTCGGAAGAACCGTATGAATATGCAAGTTCACGGTAGCTTTCAACTTTTGTTGGCAATGAAGTTATTAGCTTATTCGCAGTTTCTGTTTGTCCTGCTAATGAATAGGCTGCTGCTAATCTCCATTTCGCAGCGAGGGAAATTGTTTTTAATTCCTTCATCCTGTTCATCGCACCCATTTCAGGTGCTTGTGCCAATGCTAATGTATAAAGCCTGTAGGCTTGTATCAGATCATCATTAAAATACATACCATGATCAGAATAATTTTTTCCTGACCCAGGCTGTGTCCAGCTGAGCGCTCGTTGTTTCTGATATTTTTTCCAATTATTGAATAAACTTTCAGGTACAGTATATCCTTTCGCAGATGCTTCAGCTAAAAAGTGCCCTGCATAATTACTGCCCCAATCGTCAGCATCTAAATTGCCCGGCCAGTAAGAGAATCCTCCTGATGATACCTGAAATAATTTAAGGCGTTGTATGCCGGCTATTATATTTTTTTCTATAGCTTTCTTTTCATTCTCCTTTAATTCAATTACATCCGAAAGATAAACCTGCGGGAAAACAGATGATGTCGTTTGTTCAATACATCCATGCGGATATTGTATCAGGTATTCCAATCGTTTACTAAGGTTAACCGGAGGGATCGTTGATACTTCCAGAGTTACCTTATTTGTTCCTGCCATACCAACTGGTGTATAATTGCCGCTCCATTTTTGTCCTGCGTCAACCAGCATTTCTTTAACCTCTGTTATCCTTGGGTTCGGATTACGAACATCGATCTCAATTTCCTGTACGGCTTTTTCTCCCGCTCCGGTTGCAATGATTTTTACTTTTCCTATTCCCAGTTCCGATCTCACCTTCAGTTTAAAGGTTACCACTTCATCTCCGATTTCTTTGAAGCTGATACTTCTTTTGTTTCCATCCTCGAGTGTAAAAAATTTGTTAGGCTGAATTTCAATTGTAACATTTTTTACTTTTTTCTCCATAGCAAAAATGTCTACAGGCAAATCAACTGTTTCTCCCGGCCCAACAACTCTTGGCAATGTTGCCAGCAACATAAGGGGTTTGCGTACAGCAACTGTTTTTTCAGCATTACCATATGCAAGGTCATATCCTGAAATAGCCATGACCCTTACTGATCCTACATATTGCGGCATCATAAATTCATGCGTTTTCTTTTCTCCTTTTTTAATATGGAAGGGACCAATGAATTTTACCATTGGTTTAAAACGATTTGCTTTTTGCGCACCTTTTCCTGCACCTTCTCCATCACCGCCTATTGCCAGTATTCTTTCCAATGCTGCGCCATATGCGCCCATTACCATATCGTACAAGTCCCATGTTTTAACTCCCAATGCTTCACGTGCATAAAAATAATCCCATGGTGATGGTGTTGCAAAACGGGTGAGATCTAACAGTCCTTCATCAACAACTGCAAGCGTATAGGTCATATCCTTTCCATCTTTTTCAGATATGGTAATACTCGCTTTCTCTTCGGGTCTCCATACATCAGCTGTTGTGATCACTGGTTGATTATGAGTATTTGGATCTTCTACCTGTATTGGCATAATACCATACAATCGTATTGGCAAATCATTTTTGGTTTGGCCGTGTGGCTGAATTAAGGTTACGTTTATATAAACGTTCGGTGCCATATCAGGCGTAGCAACAAATGAGAAACTGGTTTTATCTTTTTGTGTTTCTACCCAATATGCTTTCAGTACTTTTGATCCCGATTCAATACTTACCAATGCTCTTCCTCCGCTGCCGGAAGGAATATTAATGGTAACATTTTCACCGACTTTATATTTTTCTTTCTCTGTTGTAAATGAAAGTAATGTCGCGGTTTCTTTTCCTTTGGGTGAACTTCCTGCCCACCATGGCCAGTCGAGATAAACAACCTGCCCTGATGAATGTCCGCTCACTTCATCAGTAATCCTTACCATATAACGACCCCAGTCAGGGCGATTAACCCTTAATACAAATTCTCCTTTTCCATTTACTGTATTTATTTCTTTGTTTTGTATTGGTTGATAATATTCCTCGCTTACATAATTAGCCAGGTCATTCTCTCTACTTTCCCACCACCATCTCCATCCAATTTTATATACTTTCACTTTTAATCCTGTGCGTGAAACCGGCTTTCCATCTGTGTCTAGAGTAACAATTTTTAAAATATGGTTTGTATCTGTATTCAATGCTCCGCTGTATTTATTTCCTTCCGGAGATTTTATACCGATATATGAACTGTAAGGATAATATGGCATAGTAAATCGGTCAATACTAAATGCGCCGCCTTCTTCAAATGCACGTACAACAAAGTTTGCTGTTAACATACCGGGAGCATTCCCATTTAAAGCTATATCAGGGGTAATTGTTGCTGTTCCTTCTTCACTGATGTGGTCATCAAAAATTGTCTGACTTTCAGTCTGGAATCGTGCAGCCGGATCATTAAAATTATACTCTTCATATTTGGCGAAGCTTGTACTGCCCGAAGAAAGTGTTACGTCGACTTTTGTTTGCAAACCTTTTGCTATAGCGCCATGCAGCCACTTAACGTTAAGCTTGCCTTCTATTTGTTTGCTTGCAAATATTTTATCTGTTCCAAAGTCGAGTTTTATTTTAAGCCTGTTCGGCATAATAGTTTCGATCTTTAATGTTTTTGTAAATGTGGCGCCTCCAACTTTTACCTGGGCGGTCCAGTTTCCAGTGGGCGCATCTTTATCAGTGGTGGTAGTAAAATTGTAAAACCCATCAAGTCCTTCCGACTTAATAGTTCTTTTGGAGATCTGCCCCCTCGGATTTATCAACTCAAACGATACTGGATGATTTTTTGGAAGAGTATTTTGTTTGTCTTCGAGGATAAAACTTAAGAAGAGAGTATCGCCTGGTCTCCACACTCCTCTTTCTCCATATAAAAATCCTTTGATACCTTTTTGAATATACTCCCCGGAAACATCAAACATGCTGAGTGATAAGGAAGAGCCATCATCAATTTTTAAATATCCTCGCTGTGAACCATTCTTTGCAACAAGTAAAAATGGTTTTTTCTTTAACTGCACCGAAGCCATTCCTTGTCCGTCTGATTTAACAGTACTCAATAACTGCTGTTGATAATCATATAATTCAAGGGTTATATTTTGTAATGGTTTTGTTGATATAAGGTCGCTTACAAAAAGATTAAGCAAACCTCCAGAACCATATTTTGCAATAAGTCCGAGGTCCGAGGCAAGTACATTTCTGCTTACATCATGACTTCTTCTATAATAAGCGCTATTGCAAGGGTTGTCTCTTTCGTTGTATTCACTTTCATAATCACCTTCATAATAATCATCGTAATAGTAATCACTGTAATATCCATTATCATTATAGTCCTCACTATCTTCATCCTCATCTTCTTCGGCAGTTGTCTCGGTAAGGCTGTTGTTCTCTGACCCTTCTTCACTTTCATCACAATGATAAGTGGAGTATTCTTTTTTAAAGCTGATAACAACTTTATATATGGCACCGGGTTCAGTTTTTATCAGATCGGCAAGATCAAGGGAGTAAGTGTTCCAACGGCTATGATCAAGTGCGCTCTTAACTGTCAGGTCGATTTTCTTTTTCAATACAACTTTTCCAACACGCTTAAGTTCTCTATCGCCTTCCAGCGTATTCACTTGTAGAAATTGAGGGATATTGTTCTCGAATATTTTAGTGATCTTAACATCTACTGCACTTAGGCTAACGGCTTCGAACGGGAAAATTAAACCATTTGAGTTGGGAAGAATAACTCCTTTACCTAATAATTTTACCTGGGGTTTTAACTCTTCAAATTTTACTGTAGTTGTGTAGGGAAGAGGCAGTGGTAAT
>CAZQIC010000202.1:0-4870 GCA_964593555.1 uncultured Bacteroidia bacterium
AAAATTAAAATCTAAAAAAAAATACGGTTACATTTGTTAAAATCAATTAAGGGGAACCTCCCTTAAGATTAATTTCAAAACCCCTGTCGGGTTAAAAAATTATGCAGGTACTTTTTTTAATATCGCAGCCATTGTCTGACCGATAACCGCAGGTGAATCACAAACATGTACACCGCATTCGCGTAATATTTTCATTTTGGCAGCGGCAGTATCATCAGCGCCTCCAACAATAGCTCCAGCATGTCCCATGGTACGTCCTGCAGGCGCGGTTTGCCCGGCAATAAAACCTACAACAGGTTTCCTGTTATTTTCTTTTATCCAACGCGCGGCTTCTGCTTCCATGCCTCCGCCAATTTCACCGATCATTACGATACCTTCTGTTTCCGGGTCATTCATCAATAATTCAACAGCTTGTTTGGTAGATGTACCAATGATAGGATCTCCTCCAATACCAATGGCAGTTGTAATTCCTAAACCTGCTTTTACAATTTGATCGGCAGCTTCGTATGTTAATGTTCCCGATTTTGAAACGATACCAATACTTCCTTTCTTAAATACAAAGCCCGGCATAATACCAATTTTAGCTTCGCCTGCTGTAATGATACCAGGACAATTTGGTCCGATCAATGTGCAATTGCGTGCTTTGATATATTCTTTAGCATATATCATATCTTTTGTTGGGATCCCTTCTGTAATACAAACAATAACTTTTATACCCGCTTCAGCAGCTTCCATAATAGCATCCGCTGCAAATGCAGGAGGAACAAAAATGATAGATACATCCGCACCGGCCTCTTTTACCGCCTGAGCAACGGTATTAAATACAGGTTTATCGAGGTGTTTTTGTCCGCCTTTTCCGGGAGTAACACCACCCACTACATTGGTTCCATACTCGATCATTTGAGTGGCATGAAACGTACCTTCAGTACCCGTAAAACCTTGTACAATTACCTTCGAATTTTTGTTCACTAAAACGCTCATATCTTATTGTTTTACAATTTTTTCTATATTTTCAAAAATAACGTATTATACTTGTTTTACAAAGGAATTTAGGTATTTTTATCAATATGAAGTATAATCCCCTAGGCAATGATACTATAGTTGCTTTGTCTACCCCCCAAGGTATTGGCGCAATTGCTGTTATCCGTATTTCGGGGAAAGAGACGTTTGCAATTTGTAATATGGTTTTTAAAACCAAAAGCGGGGAGCCTGTAAATATTTCTGCTTTTCCATCGCATACTATTCATTTAGGAATTATTAAGGAGGGTGATATTACCCTGGATGAAGTGTTATTAAGTGTTTTTAAAGGTCCCAATTCATATACTGGTGAAGATGTTATTGAAATATCCTGTCATGGATCAATATTTATTCAACAGCAATTATTACAACTTTTTATAGCTAAGGGAGCAAGAATGGCTGATGCCGGTGAATTTTCTTTCCGTGCGTTTGTTAATGGTAAGTTCGATCTTTCACAAGCGGAAGCGGTAGCAGATCTTATTTCATCTACCAGCGCCACGTCACACCAGGTTGCTATGCAGCAAATGCGCGGCGGTTTTAGCGATAAAATAAAAACGTTGCGTGAGAACCTGATCAACTTTGCATCGTTGATTGAACTTGAACTTGATTTTAGTGAAGAGGATGTGGAGTTTGCCAATAGAGACGATCTTAAAAAATTAATCGTATCCATTCAAAAAATTACAGAGCGCCTTATTGATTCTTTCGAGGTAGGTAATGTGATCAAGAATGGTATACCAGTTGCTATTGTTGGTAAACCTAATGCAGGTAAATCAACATTGCTAAATGTATTGTTAGGCGATGACAGGGCCATTGTATCAGAAATACCTGGTACCACCCGTGATATTATTGAAGATGATTTGACAATAGAAGGTATTTTGTTCCGCTTTATCGATACGGCCGGAATACGTGAAACTGGTGATCTTATCGAATCGATGGGAGTAACTAAAACATTTGAGACCATTAAACAATCTGCCATTATTATTTATTTGTTTGATGTGCATGAGATCACCAGCTCCGAGTTAAAAGGAATTATTGAAGAATTAAAAACACATATGGGCAGCTCGCACCAGTTATTGGTTGTTGCGAATAAGATAGACAAAGAAGATGTGGTGTATACGAAAAATGAATTTGTTGATTTTCCTGAAATGCTTTTTGTATCGGCCAAGGAAGAAGTAAACATTGATGAGCTTAAGAAAAAATTAGTGGAGTTATTTGATACCAAGGCGATAAACGTTACCGAAACTGTTGTTACCAATGCCCGCCACGTGGATGCGCTTCGCAAAACAAATTCTTCATTGGAAAAAGTATTGGATGGATTAAACAGTAATTTGTCCGGCGAGTTACTCGCATCTGATGTGCGTAATGCACTGCATCAATTAGGTTTGATCACAGGTGAGATCACAACTGATGATTTACTTGCGAACGTGTTCTCGAAGTTTTGTATCGGAAAGTAATCAGCTCAAAATAAACAAATACTAAATAATTAACAAACCTACTAAAGCCCTGCCAATGGCATTGTGAGTGCAATGCAATAATGGGTGCAAATCAAATTCGCCTAGAATACCACCCCTATTATTTGTAATAAAAGTTGTCAAATTGACAATTTTAATGTACCTTCGTTCAAATAACAAGCATGAGAGTTTTTAGTAAAAGTACGTTGCGAGATTTTTATGAAAAACATGGAGATAGTAAAGAACAACTTTTAACATGGTATAAAGTCACCACCAAAGCAAACTGGAAAAACTTTAATGAGGTGAAAAAATATTTTAATTCAGCAGATTGTGTCAGAAACAATTTTTTGGTGTTTAATATAAAGGGAAACCATTATAGATTGGTTGTGGATTTCAATTTCAGGTTGCAATGGGCTTTTATAATTTTCATTGGAACTCATGCTGAATACGATAAAAGAAAAATTTAATTATAGATAAATGAAAACACATTTGAAAGTAATAGAAACAAAAAAAGAATATCAAACTGCATTAAATAAATTTCAAGGTTTGTTTCATGCAAAAGCCAAAAGTGAGGCAGAGGAAGAAGCAAAACTGTTGGCTCTTTTAATTGAGGACTATGAAAACAAAAATATTCCTATTCCCGAACCTGACCCAATTGAAGCAATTAAATTTATGATGGAACAGAGTCAAATGAACTTGAAAGATTTGGCTGAAATACTTGGGAATAAGGGTAATGTTTCAAAGGTACTTAGCAGGAAAAGGAAACTTTCTATTGAAATGATTAGAAAGCTAAGTGAATATTTACATATCCCCGCCGACATTCTTATTAGGGATTATCCTTTAGCTAAAATATAGTATTTCAAAGATTTTTGTACCCCCAAGGTTTGTAAGCCTTGCAAGAGTGATAAAGTTACTTTTTTGGAAAGTCTTTCTTTCTATTGCCGGGGAAATTATTCCACAATAAAAATCGCTTAATTATTTCTATCTTGTTTGCTAAATCAATAGGTGTAAATTTAAAAAACATGATCCCTCCAGAAAATGTCAAAGTAATCGATTTTCCTACATCCATTATGTGGTTCGATGAATACGGAATTCTTTGTTCTGTTGCAAAAAAAGTTCCTCAGCAAACAGTAGAGGAAGCAAAAAAAAGCATGATAGAATTCAAGAAAATAATTGGTGAAAAAAAAGTATGTCTTTTATCCGATAATACAGATTCACCACCCGTTAATAAAGAAATGCGTGACTTTGCAGCTGAAGTAATTCCGGAAATTGTAAAAGCAATTGCTGTACTTTCTAACTCTGCAGTAGGTAAAATGGCTGCCAATTTATTTTTTTCTTTAAAAAAGCAGGCATATCCAGTGAAATTTTTTGATCAAGAAGAAGAAGCTAAACAATGGCTCAAACAGTATTTATAATGAATGACGATCAACGCTTAGAGGAGATCTCGGCACAAATTGTTAGGTATGCGAGGGGAGATTTTCAGACACATGGAGTTTTATCTGAAAAAGGAGATCAGCTCGATTCAATTGTTGTTGGATTGAATTTGCTTGGAGAAGAATTAGAATCTTATGTCCATCAGTTAAATCAAAGAGAGGAGCAGATAAAACATGCACTCCTACAACTTACCGAAGCACAGCATATAGCTCATGTGGGTAGTTGGGAGTGGGATATTCCAAACAATATCATTGTATGGTCAGATGAACTATATAACATATATGGAGTAACGAGAGAAAATTTTGAATCGAGTTTTGAAAATTATTTAACGCTGATACATCCTGATGATCGTGAATTTGTAAATAATATGGTTCAAAGAGCCTACCTAGATCATCAGCCATTGAATTTTTTTCATCGCATTATACATCCTGACGGTTCAATAAGATATATTCAATCAAGAGGGGAAGTATTCATTAAGAATAAAGTTCCTCTCCGCATGACTGGCACAGCACAGGATATAACAGAAATGAAACTTGCTGAAGAAAAGATATCAAAATTTGCCGCGCTTGTTGAATATTCAAGTGATGCCATTATTAGTAAAACGGTTACGGGATTTATTACAAGTTGGAATAAACAAGCCGAGAAACTTTTTGGTTATACGGAAAAAGAAGCTGTAGGAAAACACATCTCTTTGATTTTTCCGCCTGAACGATTGAGTGAAGAGGATGAAATTATAAGGCAGATTACAGGAGGAAATCCCTTGATAAATTATGAAACAGAGCGAAGAAGAAAAAATGGAACTATTTTTTCCGTTGCGGCTACTATTTCACCAATAAAAGATGTTTCGGGAAATATTATTGGAATTTCAAAAATTGTCAGAGATATTACTGAAAGAAAACGTGCCGAAGAAAAACTAAAGGTGGGTTCTAAAAATTCACTTTTAGAGATTTGACTAAAAATCGGAGAAC
>CAZQIC010000203.1:0-4769 GCA_964593555.1 uncultured Bacteroidia bacterium
CGATGTTGCCAAAGCGTAATCAGTACCAATTAATTTTCTTACACCAACTGCCATTTGTTCTACCACAATTTTACTAACGGCTCCGTGTTTTTTAATATCATCAGGATTTACTCCTAATAAATTAATTTTTACATCATCCGCATATGACACAACAGTGCCCAAAAAATATTTCGATGACCCTGGCACCGTGGTTACCAAATGTGCAATATAACCACCGGTACAACTCTCTGCTGTTGACAATGTTTTATTTTTTGAAGCTAACAGCTCCCCTACTATATGCTGCAAACCTTTTTTTTCTTCTCCATAAACTTCCATACCCGAAATATATTCAGGAACAATTTTTTGCAGCTCTTCAATTTTACCATCAACATTTTTTAGTAATACATCTTCACTATCACCCTTAGTCGTTAATCTTAATCTCACCATTCCCGGTGAAGGCAGGTACGCTAATTTTATATTCAGCGCTTTTAAACTCTCCTCCCATTCGCTTATTTTATCCGACAAAAAAGATTCACCAATACCTTGAGTTAAAACAGTTTTATGAACAATGGCGGGTAATTTAAATTTCTGTTTCAGTTTTGGCAAAACATCTTTTTGCATCATAGCCTTCATTTCATAAGGTACACCAGGCATGGATACAAATATCTTTCCGTCCTCTTCAAACCACATACCGGGCGCGGTTCCCAACTCGTTTTGCAATACAGTACATTTACCGGGGACTTCTGCCTGCTTTTTATTAATGGGAGTTACTTCCAGTCCGCGTGAATTAAACAAGCGCTCCACATTTTTAAATGCGTTCTCATTAAAAATTAATTTATCCGAAAAATATTCGCAAAGTGTTATTTTGGTGATATCATCTTTGGTTGGGCCAAGTCCACCGGTTATTAATATTATATCCGCTCTTTCTTTTGCTTCATTTAATCCATCAATAATATGTTGCCTATCATCTGAGACTGAACTTATTTGTTTTACCGACATACCAATTAAATTTAATTGCTGAGCCATCCAGGCCGAATTGGTATCAACAATTTGTCCGATCAATATCTCATCCCCGATGGTTATTATTTCAATATTCATGATGTCCTTTACATCAAAGATAGTAGCAATTTCATGGACTTTTGCTCGTTCCGGCAATTTGGCAAAATATTTGTATGTTTGTTTCAAACCCTTCAAATAATGTATAAATCAACGCTTCTTTTCCTTTTTCTGACAATTTCAGTTATCGGACATTCACAAATAAACCTCAATAATGTTATTAAAAAAGCAACGGGTGGAACAGGCGGTGCAGGTCTTAGCAATGATGAAGTAGTTAAAGGACTTCGTGAAGCATTATCTGTTGGTACAAATAATTCCACGGGCAAAGCCTCTAAACTAGACGGCTATTTTGGAAATCCGTTGATTAAGATCCCTTTTCCTCCTGAGGCAAAACAAATGGAATCGACTTTAAAACAGTTGGGCATGACCAAGCAAGTAAATAGTTTTGTTATGACCCTTAACCGTGCTGCGGAAGGCGCTGCAAAGGATGCCGCTCCAATTTTTATCAATGCAATAAAAGGCATGAGTATTGCTGACGGTTTTTCTATATTAAAGGGCGGAGATAATGCAGCAACAACTTATTTGAAAAATAAAACGCTCGAACAATTGAAGGCGCAATTTAAACCAGCCGTAAAAAAATCCTTACAAAAAGTTCAGATAACTAAATACTGGAGTCCGCTGGCCACTAATTATAACAGAATACCCGGTATAAAAAAAATGAATCCTAACCTGGAAGATTATGTTACCGGGAAAGCCATTGAAGGTTTATTCAAACTTATTGCAGACGAAGAGAAAAAAATAAGAAAAGATCCTGCTGCAAGAGTATCTGACATTCTTAAAAAAGTATTTAAATAAATTCTCATGTATATGAAACACATCACTCTTTTGCTGGCTACTTTTTTGTTCATAACAACACAGGCCCAGATAGATATTAATAAATCATTGAAGGACGCTAAAAAGAAAGCAGACAATACACTGAAGCCAAAAGGCGGAGACAAAGGACTTACCAATGATGAAGTAATTAGCGGATTAAAAGAGGCACTAACCGTGGGCACCAACAACTCATCTTCTTTAGCATCAAAAGCAGATGGCTTTTACAAAAACCCAGCGATCACGATCCCCTTCCCTCCTGAGGCAATGGAAATGAAAGCCAGGTTGGAAAAAATGGGAATGAAAAAACAAGTGGATGAATTTGTAATGACACTGAATCGCGCTGCAGAGGAAGCTGCAAAAGATGCAGCGCCAGTATTTACCAATGCGATCAAAGGAATGACAGTTGGAGATGGTTTCGCGATATTAAAAGGAGCTGATAGCGCAGCGACAGGTTATTTAAAAGAAAAAACTTCTGTTGAGTTACACGATAAGTTTAAACCAAATGTGGCAGCCGCCATAAAAAAAGTAGATGTAACCAAATACTGGACCCCATTGGCAAATGCTTACAATAAGCTTCCGGGCGTAACCAAACAAAATCCTGACCTTGACGAATATGTTACTCAAAGAGCATTAACGGGTTTATTTAAAATGATTGCTGTTGAAGAAAAGAAGATACGTAAAGATCCTGCAGCACGCGTTAGTGATATTTTGAAGAAGGTGTTTAAATAGAGCAAGCCTCAGCATAAGTTATATTGGGAGAGAACATCATCCTTAGCAAAGATTTCGGCGGACAAGACTATAAATACAAAACAGGCAATGTCAAAAAGTATTCACGTAACTAAGAAAAACTTTAAAGGACTAACGAAAAGGGAAATTGACGAGCAGGTCGGTGATCCAGGATCAGACCTAGAACAATGGGCAAAAAAGAAATCGTTAAAAAAAGCAAAGAAAAAATTAAAAAAAGGCGGATCTGTAACATTACAGATCCGCTTTTGAGTAGGCATAATTAAAATTTAGTCTCCTGCGCCGGCAAGCACGTTTTGAACTTTAACCCCACAATCCTTGGGAGCAAAATGGCTACGTATCTCCGGTTGATTACAATCCTCGCGCATCATATAACTATTCGCGTTAGAAGTAGAAGGCATACACCCGGATAAGTATAAAGAACACACCCACCATCCTGAATTATTGGCGGCACCCTCAAGAGTTGATTGTTCATTACCATTTAACTTTGTTATGAAACTTTCAACTTTAATGTCTGCAAGTTTAATTTTATTTTTCTTCATGTTTTTATTTAATTAAGTTCAAAGATCATATTCAGCTGGGTTGCTAGCGACTAGTCATTCGAAAAAATCACATCATGACTTGCGTTACAATTGTGTGTAAGAAGGCAACCAGAAACCCATAACGAACAAAGCCAATAACCTGAGTTTTGCGCACCATCTAATGTGGCTTTCTCGTTTTGATCTAATTTTGTAATAAAACTTTCAATTTTAATATCGTTTAACTTTATTTTTTCCTTTTTCATTTTTGTTTATTATTATTTGTTTTATTTATTTATTTTATAAAAATTAATCTCCAACCCCAACATTTTGTCTTTGGACTTTAATACAGCCATTCGGATCATATGAGTTTAAACAAAAACCCGAATTTTGTTTACTGAGTTCCGGAGCCTGATCACAATCATGAATCACCAAAGACTGAACCGGCGGATTACAAGTAAAAGTGGGGCAATTAAGAGAAGCTATGCAGCCGGACAAATAAAGTGAGCAAACAAACCATCCTGAACCCGCTGCACCATTCACAGTAATCTTTTCACTGTCATCAAGTTTTGTTACGAAACTTTCTACCTTAATACTATTAAGTTTTAATTTTTTCTTTTCCATGTTTTTATTTTTAATTACGCCGTACCAACTTTAATTTTAACACATGGGGGGCAGGCTTCCATAGCGGAAAGTTGTTCTCGGGAATTACCAGCACACATTTGAAGATATGGAGACATGGTCCATGTCGCGCTCCTATCTTCCAAAATTGTTTGAGGAGTACATCTAAATGATGTCAAGCAACCCGAAAGAAGCCAGGATGCAGCCTCATCTTTTCCTGCACCTTGAATAGTTTTTCTATCCTCATCACTCATTGTAATAAAACTTTCAACTTTTATATTATCTAACTTTAATTTTTTCTTTTCCATGATTCAACTGTCTGTTTGTGTTTTTATGCTTCAAAACTACCATCTACCACAACTGGCGGCCTCACACTTTTATTATCCGATTGTATTATTCGTTTGTTGCTCACAATCAATGTTACATCCAGAAAGACATGTATAAATAGTCATTCCGTTAATAGGCTTTAAAAATTTAACACCTCCTGCTATTGTAACTTTTTCCTCTCTTGGTATAGATGTTATAAAACTCTTGATTGAGGGAACTGAAAGCTTTAGTTTTTTATTTTTCATTGTTTTGTTTTTATTAGTTTGTTTATTGTCTTATTAATACACTAGTGGGGCATGTTACTATTCTCCTGCCCCAACATTTTGCCTTTGGGCTTTTATACAACCGTTCGGATCATATGAGTTTAAACAATAACCCGGATTTTGTTTACTGAGTTCCGGAGCCTGATCACAATCATGAATCACCAAAGACTGAACCGGCGGATTACAAGTAAAAGTGGGGCAGTTAAGAGAAGCTATACAGCCGGACAAATAAAGTGAGCAAACAAACCATCCTGAACCAGCCGCACCATTCACAGTAATCTTTTCACCATCATCAAGTTTTGTTACGAAACTTTCTATTTTAATCGAATTTAACTTTAGGGGAGTTCTAAAAATCAAATTGTTAATAAATAACGATATAACTAATTGA
>CAZQIC010000204.1:0-4694 GCA_964593555.1 uncultured Bacteroidia bacterium
CTAAAAAAAAATACGGTTACATTTGTTAAAATCAATTAATAGAACCTCCCTTATTAGTTTATAGGCTCTTAAAAGATGTTAATTTTTATACTTTTGAATATTGCACATTAACGCTAATTTTGCACATCTTTAAAACGAAACCATGAGAGATTTATTTGATAAGATTAAAGAAAACAGGGGGCCAATAGGCCAGCATGCTAAAGAATCGCATGGTTATTTCACTTTCCCTAAACTGGAAGGGCCAATTGCCCCAAGAATGATTTTTCGAGGTAAAGAAAGGCTTAATTGGAGCCTTAATAACTACCTAGGTCTTGCTAATCATCCTGAAGTAAGGGCAATTGATGCTAAAGCGGCCGCAGACTATGGTTTTTCAAGCCCAATGGGCGCCAGGATGATGTCGGGCAATACAAATCATCATGAGCAGTTAGAGGCAGAGTTATCGGAATGGATGGGAAAAGAAGATACAATACTATGCAATTTTGGATACCAGGCAATGGTTTCTGCTATTGATTGTCTTGTTAACAGGCACGATGTTATAGTATACGATGCGGAATCACATGCTTGTATTATTGATGGTGTTAGATTACATATGGGCAAGCGTTTTGTTTATTCTCATAATGATATTGCCAGCCTGGAAAAACAATTGGAGCATGCTGCAAGGATTGTTGAAAATACCGAAGGTTCGATTTTGGTAATTACAGAGGGTGTTTTCGGGATGTCAGGAAACCAGGGTAAATTAAAAGAGATCGTTGCCCTTAAAAATAAATTTAATTTCAGGTTGTTTGTTGATGACGCGCATGGTGCTGGTGTGATGGGAAAAACAGGTGCTGGAACCGGCGAAGAGCAAGGCGTTCAGGATGGAATTGATATTTATTTCGGAACATTTGCAAAATCATTTGCATTGATAGGAGGATATATTTCCAGTGATGAGCAGATTGTTGAATACCTGCGTTACAACATGCGTTCGCAGATATTCGCAAAATCACTTCCATTGCCCTTGGTGATCGGAGCGATAAAAAGGCTTGAATTGATGAGAACGGAGCCGAAATTTCGTGAGGATTTGTGGAAAATTACCAATGCCCTTCAAAGTGGATTAAAGGCCGCCGGCTTTAATATCGGGAAGACAAACTCCCCTGTAACCCCGGTTTATTTGAATGGTTCAATACCGGAAGCGACCAACCTAATACTTGATTTACGTGAAAATTTCAACATTTTTTGCTCAATGGTGGTGTATCCGGTAGTCCCAAAAGGGGTCATTATTTTACGCTTAATTCCTACTGCTGTTCATACTTTAGAAGATGTTAACTACACAATTGATGCATTTTCGAAGATTTATGGTAAATTAGCCTCAGGAAAATACCAGGCAGATAAAATTGCTGCTATTTAATAAATTTTGTACATTTATATCATATTAATCTTAAAACATTTAAAAAATGCAAAAGTTTGACGAAATAAAAAACATCATCGCCGAAATGGAACACGACGTTGAAAAAGTTAACAGAGGCAATCACGCAGCCGGAACAAGGGTTAGAAAATCATTGCAAACTCTAAAAAGAGCTGCTCAGGAAATGCGTATTGAAATACAATCCATGAAAAAAAGCGAGAAATAAACTTTATAAAATATTCATCAATAAAAAACCCTCAGAAATTTCTGAGGGTTTTTTATTAAACAACAACCGTAATCCTATTTATTTCCAAGATCATCAAAGCTAACATCAGAAAAACTGCTTCCATTAGCTGAAACATTACTTTCTACTCTGGCTTCTTCAACCACTGGTGAAAGTGTTCTGATCTTGTCTATTGATTCTGTTAAGCCATCAATAAATTTATCGAAGTCCTCTTTATAAAGGAATAATTTGTGTTTTTCGTAAAAAAATTTACCATCTTCACCAAAACGTTTTTTACTTTCAGTTATAGTTAGATAGTAGTCGTTTCCTTTTGTTGTTTTCACATCAAAAAAATACGTTCTTTTTCCTGCTCTAACGGCTTTCGAGAAAATTTCATCTCTTTCACGTCCGTTTGTACCGTTGTTTTCAAATCCTTCTTCCATCTCTAAAAATTTAGTTTGTTTCTATATGATGCATTTTTTAACCTACAAGTTGCACCTTTGTTTAGACAAATGTAGTAAAATCCCGCCTAGAATAAAGCGTGTTGAAAACTTTTAAGTTATTAATAGGCCCAAACCAGCTATTTGATGGAAATAAATAGAGTTTAGTCGTAATGAATTAACAAAGACTTTTAAAAGCGTTAATATATTTCGACTTATTAGCATGGCAGGAATAATTCTCCAAAACCATTTTCCTTCCCTTTATTCCAAGGCTCTTCCGCAATTCAGCAAATTCAATCAACTGTGATAATTTATTTATCCATTCTTCATGGTCATCAGCAAGGAGCCCATTTTCTCCATCCTTTATTATTTGTGCATTAACACCAACGGGAGACATAATTGTTGGAATTTCTAGCGACATGAATAAAAGTCCTTTTAATCCACATTTTCCCTTTGTCCACTCATTGTCAGGTAAAGGCATAATTCCAATATCAAAATTCATCAGCTCTTTTACTTCAGTTTCTTTTTTCCATGCTTTTCCCTTAACACCCAATTTAGCGTTCTCATAAGTTTCATCACCTATGACCGTAAATATTACTTTATCACCGAATTTGTCTTTAAGCTTTTCTAAAAAAGGAACCGCAAATTCGAAATGCTGAATAGTAGTAATGCTTCCACTCCACCCTATACAAATTGGTTTTGAGGAGTCTTTATTTTTGTCAAGCCCGTTTTTATAAACATCGGTATCAACTGTTGTCGGAATGATCACAACATTGCTGTTGTATTGTTTTGCATAATGTGCAAGATATTCGTTACCCGCAATTATTAAGTGTGAAAGTTTAATTATCTGTGCTGTTTTATTAGGATTTTTTAACCAGCTAAATTTTTTATTTGCTTCCGACACATTTTGCAGCCAAATAGAATCATCAAAATCAAAAACAATTTTTGCACGTGATAAAGAAAGCAATCTTTCAAAAATACTTGTACCAAGCATAAAACATTCGCGCTGTATAAAAATAATATCATACCTGTTCGCGCTTAACACCTGCCCAAGTATTTTAAATACACTTTTAAGAAGAAGCAAAGCTTTTCCTAAAACATTTCCTTCGCTGTAAAATACTTTGTCGTCCTTTTCACTTATTAAAAAAGAAAAATCATAAGTAAATCCTTCTTCGTTCAAATACTTAAAGTATTGTTCAAAGCGATATCGCTGGCTTGGGGACCTGTCGGGGCGATGCAGGGCGAGAAACAATATCTTTTTCACGTGTGAGCTGTTGTTAGTTGTCAGTTATTGTTAGCTATATTAATTAGTTTTTTATACACTTCCCAATAAAGCTCTACACCTTTTTCCAATGAATAATATTTTATTGCACCTGCTCTTAATACTTCCGAATCAAAATTGTTAGTTCTTATTTTATTGATCGCGGCATCAAAAGTTATATCGCTTAATTCATTTAACAAAACACCACACCCGGTATCATTCATGATCGATTCTACATCCCCAACTCCCGAATTACATATGAGTGGAATGCCAAGCGCCATTATTTCTCCCATTTTGGTTGGCGACGATCCACTTTTTGAAAATGTACCTTTGATAAAAAAAACAGAATAATTACTTATCGATAGAAGCGCAGGTACCTCATGATGCATTCCTTTTACCACTCTTATATTATCCAATGGTACTGCATTTTTTTCTGCGAATGAAAAAACAGCTTGAGGAGATTCACCTGTAATAAATAAAAAAACAGAATCCGGGAATTGCTTTAGAAATTGTTTATAAAAAAGCATCATTTCGTCCGGCCTGTACCAGGTGCTTATTGAACCAATGTAGGACAATACTTTCCGATCACTTTTTATGCGCAATTCCTGCTTAAGTGATTTAATTTTTTCCTCACTAATTTTTTTACGATCAAACTTTTCAAGATCAACGCAACATGGAATAACTTGTATTGATAAAGATTGATCTGGCAGCCAACTATCAATAATCTTTTTCCCTTTCTCAGTTAAACTTATAATGTGATCGGCTGCCTTTATAAATTCTAATTCTTTTCGTTTAAAATATTGGAATACTTTTTTATAAATAAACTTATCCTGCGGCCACAATCCCCCATCCACACGTTCATCAGCATAAAAAGCCCGCATGTCAAAAATATATTTTACACCATATTTCTTTTTCAGTCTAATACCTATCAATGATGAAATGTATCCACGGCAATGAACTATACTGAAATTATATTGACGCTGCAGTCTATTACAAATTTTATTTAATCTGAGCAGATCATAGATTGTTGAAAGTATCGGAGGCTTAGCGGTATAAATCATCGGATGCCATCGGATACTATAGTTGGATAATAATGCTTCAATTTCTTTTCTGTGAAGTGCATAACGATCCTGCTTTTCAAAACTAATCAGGTGAAAAGAAATTCCTTTATTTGATAGCCCGGCCAAATATGGAATAACCTGTGATTGTCCCAGCGGGTCAGTCATTCCATCATAAGATATATAAAGCGCTCTTTGCAACGGTAAAATTTACTATATACAAATATAGGTTTTATACATTCAGTAAAGATGGTCCAATTGCTTATCTTTGGGCTGTGAATCTCTTAGATAAAAACACACCGCGCTGGATCATTTTTTTTATCGATAT
>CAZQIC010000205.1:0-4569 GCA_964593555.1 uncultured Bacteroidia bacterium
ACGGGTTCTCCGATTTTTAGTCAAATCTCTAAAAGTGAATTTTTAGAACCCACCTGTTGTTACTTCGGCAATGTTACGCACCTGTGCAGTTAAGTTCGATCCCATCTGGTTAACGGAATCCGTTAAATCTTTCCATACACCTGCAACACCTTTTACTTTTGCTTGTCCTCCTAATTTTCCTTCTGATCCAACTTCTCTCGCTACGCGAGTTACCTCAGCAGAAAACGAGTTCAGCTGATCCACCATTGTATTGATGGTATTTTTTAACTCAAGAATTTCACCTTTAACGTCAACCGTAATTTTACGGCTCAAGTCACCATTTGCAACCGCAGTAGTTACCTCAGCAATATTACGAACCTGGCCTGTAAGGTTAGATGCCATTTGGTTCACGGAATCCGTTAAATCTTTCCATGTTCCCGCAACACCTTTTACTTGTGCTTGGCCTCCTAATTTTCCTTCTGTACCTACTTCAAGCGCCACACGGGTTACTTCAGATGAAAAAGAGTTCAGCTGATCCACCATCGTATTGATGGTGTTTTTTAGCTCGAGAATTTCACCTTTAACGTCAACTGTAATTTTACGGCTCAAGTCACCTTTTGCCACCGCAGTTGTTACCTCCGCAATATTCCTTACCTGTGCGGTAAGGTTACCTGCCATTAGGTTTACGGAATCTGTTAAGTCTTTCCATACACCACCTACACCTTTTACTTTTGCTTGTCCTCCTAATTTTCCTTCAGAACCCACCTCACGGGCAACACGTGTTACCTCCATCGTAAACAGGTTCAGCTGTTTCACCATGTCGTTTACTTCTTTCGCAATACGTGCGAAGTCTCCCTGCAAATGGTGATCGGTAACTTCGATAGGAATTTGCTGCGATAGATTTCCTTTTGCAACCGCACTAATTACACGGTCAATTTCCTTGATAGGGTAGGTAAGGTCAGAGATCAAAGCGTTTAATGCTTCTGCTCCCTGTTTCCAATCTCCTTTGGCTTCTTCAAGAACAATACGATGATTAAGTTTACCATCCTTACCAATGCTTAATTGTGCTTTGGTAAATTCGGTAACCAGTTTCTTATTGCTGTAAATTATATCATTTAGTGTATCACAAATTTTACCGCTTAGCCCAACTTTATTGATGGCCATTCTTACATTGAAATTTCCATTTTTTACTTCAGAAAGAACATGTAAAAGTTCGATTGCATCCAGCTCCTCGCTTGCTATATCTTTTACAGCAATGTGTTTGCTTTTTCCGTTTCCATTTTCAAGCTGTTTTTTTTTCTCTATTGAAGTTGCTGCACCATTCCCTGTGGAAATTGCCTCCTCGGGACTGTTCTTTTTTGGATTTATCGCCATAATTGGATCGTCTTTTGTAAACTTTAATTGACGAAACTACGGCTGTGCTGCTAGAACTGCAAGGATTGTTGATAAATCACCTCTCTAGGGAATTTTTTTCTACAGGTTTTCTTTATCAAAAAAGATGCCATTATATATCTAGTTGCAAAAATTAATTTATTTTATGAATAGTGTCCAATTTTCTCCACATATTTTGACGATTGAGTATGTGTATTATGGCAACACTTTGGCCTATTTATAACACATGGGGAATAAAAAAGAGCGCATTTACTTGTCCCAAACCGATGAATTTGCGTTTTGGAAATTGGTATACGTATTGCTTAAAAAGAATATGGCAAAAAATTTTTTAAAAAACTCAAATCGATTTTCAAAAAAAGATGAGGGAGCGGATGATGAAAAGAAAAAAGAACTAGCCCGGTCGGCAGCACGAGATAAGAAGTATAAAGGTCCCAGAGAATCTCATTCGCATGACACAAACCATAAAAAAAAACATACAGGAAATACTTTAACTAAAACCAATCCAATATGAAATCAGAAAAGGCAAATGACGCATTGAACGATCTTGTAATTATAAATAATGATCGTTATGAGGGATATAAAAAAGCAATGGAAGAAACAAAAGACTCTTCTTTGAAACAATTGTTTTCCAGCTTGAGCAGGCAAAGTGATTTTTTCGGAAGAGAATTAAGAAACCTTTTCCCTGCAGCTAAGCAGGCCGGCTTCAATGAAACTAAAGCAACTGGAAAAATATACAGAGTGTGGATGGACGTTAAGGCTGCTTTAGCCGGTAAAGAAAGAAAGTCAATTCTTGAGTCCTGCGAATTCGGGGAGGACGCTGCTTTAAAAGAATATAATAAAGCGTTAGAATGTCCGGAAAATTTTACATCTGAAATGTTAACCGTAATAAAAAGACAAAAGGATGAGATACAGGCTGAGCATAATAAAATAAAGGCGATGCGTGATCAGGAAAAGGAAAAAGTGTATTCTTGATTTTCAGTATTCTTATAATAGTATTTTCTTTTTGACGAGATAGAGTTTGGATTTTTGTTGAAACAAAATTTGTTTGCGTATATTTAAAAACCAAATGCAAACAATTAAAAAAATAAGGACCAAATACAATGAAGTATGGATTGGTGATGATGGTATATTGAGGCTAAAGCCGGATGAAGGAGCAGAACTTAGTTTAGAAGAAGTTGTTGCCTGTTTTGATGTATACAGGGAAATGGGTTGTGATAAAGTAAAAATATTGCAGATAATTTATGCTCATGATACAATGACAATAACGCCTGAAGGAAGGGATTACGCTTCAAAGCATGGGGCTGATTTTTTTCTTGCTTCCGCCGTAATCAATGACTCTCTGGGTATACGTTTAATTGTAAATTTTTTTAATGTTTTTTATCGGCAGCCTGTCCCGTTCAAAATGTTTGCCAGGGAAAATGATGCATTGGAATGGTTGAATAATTTTAGAAAATAAATTCACAATCAATTATTGGTTATCTAGTTCAGAATAGCACCATGGTGCGAAGGATAGTATTATATAAAAGGATGCCCCTCGTTCAACTTGCATTCTGCGAAAATTTCACTGAGATAAATTGCCAACAATTTTTTTGTTACACTAAGCACCTTTGTCAAACTCAATCTTATCTCCAGTTGCGATTTTGTCTGGTGCTTCTTCTAATGGAATCAGAATTTACTTGCGCGAAAAAATAAAGGCGAGCCTTTTATTTGCTCGCTTCATGCGGTGAAGCGAAGGCCGGAAATAAATGCAAAAAGCCAAGAGAATCTTCTCATGGCCTTTCTGCTTCACTGTAGAGCAAAGCAGTCAGTTATAAAACTTTTTGAAAGAGTTACCTTTGTTTCAAAAAGTCAAATTTTTGAACATATAGAAATAGAAGCTGTTTTTTTATGTCTTGAGCTCTTTTTAAGAAGGATAAATAAAATAATTTTTAAGTTCGCTAAATGCGAACTTTTTTGTATATTTGTCGTACAACATGAATATAGTTGCATTTAGAACATTAAGGGCTTTTTATGAAAAGCATGAGGATTGTGAGATGCAGCTTAAAACGTGGTATAAAAAGGCTGTCTCAGCTAATTGGAAGTCGCCAAAGGAAATAAAAAAGGATTACCCTTCTGCAAGTATTATAACAGATAACAGGATGGTGTTTAACATCAAAGGAAATGATTATAGATTAATAATAAAGTTCAATTATAAATATGGATGGGCTTGGGTACGATTTATAGGTACACATGCTGAATATGATAAAATTGATGCGGAAACAATTTAAAAAAAGCTAAGATGAAAATTGCGCCAATTAAAAATGAAAAAAACTATCAAGTAGCATTGAAGGCGCTTGAAAAAGTTTTTGATGCTGAGCCTAACACTCCACAAGGTGATAAAGGCCAAATGCTTATGCTTTTGATTGAAGACTATGAAAAGAAGCATTTTCCTATTGATGCTCCTGATCCTATTGAAGCAATAAAGAGCACAATGGAAGAAAAAGGACTTAGCAATAAGGATGTTGTGCCTTACTTTGGGAGCAAAAGCCTCGTTTCTCAGGTCTTAAAAAGACAAAGAAACCTTTCCTTAAAAATGATACGGGCTTTACATAATGGACTACAATTACCGTATGAGATCTTACTTGCAGAATAATCAATTATTAAAACAAAAAAGAGGAGCTATTAACTCCTCTCTTTTTGGCCATAAAAGTACATTAAACTACACTTTTTTTGGCGATGTAGTCCCGAGAGGAATCGAACCTCCATCAAAAGTTTAGGAAACTTCTATTCTATCCATTGAACTACGAGACCAGAATCATATAAAGAACGGTACGCTTTTCAGAGTGGCAAAGATAGCCTCAATTTGCTTTATTTCAAGCCCTTTAAATAGATTAATTTTTAGAGGCTTTTTTATGCTGTTGCGGTTTGCATTTTCGGTAAATAAACGGACTTCGTGGAGCAAGATTTGTCCGCAATAAATAATTCCGTACAAGCCAAATTGAAATTGTATTGTCTTTACTAATCTCATAAGGCTCATAAGTTAAATTATCCGATTTCAACATGAATTTTTTCGGACTTTCGTGGCCACAAGACAAGGTTGGTCTCTTTTTTTATCTAATACCTTTAGACAAATAATATATTCTATTGTTTCTCTCTCCTCTGGAGAGAGATTAAGTTGAGGCAAAAAAATAAAAACTATATTATTTGTCTAATTGGTAT
>CAZQIC010000206.1:0-4507 GCA_964593555.1 uncultured Bacteroidia bacterium
AAATCACAACTCATTGACTATTATATAAAAAAATTAGGAGCGTATCATTTCGGTAATCATCGAATGGTTATTGACACTGATGCGGCACAAAAACTAGTTGACAAATATTTTAAAAACTATTAACATGAAACGCATTAAACATACAGACGACCTTGACATTGACTTTATTAAAAGCAAACCTATGACAGAAAAGGAAGCTAAAGAATTGAGTGAGTTTATAAAAAAACTGAAAGAAAAAAGCAAAGGAAAATCCTCAGGAAGAAGACTGGCTGCATAGACATAGACCAGCACTACACCTAACAGCACCTAAAATCAAGCGGGCTGACGAGCAAACGGCTTGCAATTTTAAACGGCAGAAAATTGTGTTGGCAAGCCTCAATTAACTTTTGTACATTTAATTTACATTATAGCGGTTGACACAGATGTGCATTTTAAGCCCGCCTGATTTTAGCCGCGGACCGTTATGCGTAATCGCCATGCGGGCATCACGCATAAAAACATTTGATAACAGACAGATCCTCACTGACATTTACTTAAAGTGCCAGACAGGTGACATTATTGGTATGTTAGGCAGAAACGGCAGCGGAAAAAGCACTTTGTTACAAATAATTTTTGGCACTTTAGCGGCTGAAAATTTCATACGGATTGACGGTAAAGTTTATGAATATCCTTACAAAACTCCCGAACAGATTTGCTATTTACCGCAGCACAACTTTCTTCCTAAACATATGACGGTTGAAAGAGTTATCGAACTTTATGTAGATAAAGATGAGGTAAATAAATTCAAAGACGACATACTTCTCGAATCTATCAGGCGAAATAAAATTAACTTTTTAGCAAGTGGGGAATTACGGTATCTAGAAATAAAACTTCTATTAAATACGAAATCTAAATTCATTCTTCTTGACGAACCATTCAATGGTGTTGCTCCACTCATGATTCAAACAATTAAATGTTTAATAAAGGAAAAGTCTAAAATGAAAGGGATTATTCTCACTGATCTTGACTATCGAAACGTCTTAGACGTTGCAAATAAATATTGTTTAATCTTTGATGGTGGCATCAAACAAATTACGGACAAAATTGACTTGGTTAAATGGGGCTATATTCCCGAATCGAAGCTTTAGCTGTGTATGGCGCGAACAGCACATCATAGAATGAAGGCGACTCGCCCATCGCCAGAGCAGACACAAACTAAAGCGAGTAATTAAAACCTATCTGCGCCAGGAAGGTACAGAACGCGTTTAATCCATTATATTTTAGCCACCGCAAACTGCAGGTCAAATTTGAACTAATTTTTTCTAAAAATGTATTAACTAAATAGTACATTGGTAATGTTATTAAAGAACTATGAATAATCAAAGAGTATATAAAATGTTATTTGCAAGTGTATATCCCTTGTATATACAAAAAGCAGAGAAAAAGAACCGCACAAAGGCAGAGGTAGATGCTGTAATTTTTTGGCTAACAGGATATAATAAAAAAACACTGCAGCAACAGATCGACAAGAAAAATAATTTTGAAACCTTTTTCGCTCAAGCGCCACAACTTAATTCAAATGTTTCAAAAATTACCGGAGTAATTTGTGGCTATCGTGTTGAAGAGATCGAAGACAAACTCATGCAAAAGGTTCGTTATTTAGATAAGCTGATCGATGAATTGGCAAAAGGAAAAACAATGGAAAAAATTTTAAGGAAGTAAGGAGCATCGGATTTAAAATAAGAAGGTGGAATCAAACAACAATATAAGTTCACAAAAATTCTATCATGGCACGAAAGCCGATCTGAAACCGGGAGACCTGATTGAGCCCGGCTTTAACTCAAACTATGGTAAGAGAAAAAATGCATCCTATGTTTATCTAACCGCCACTCTGGATGCTGCCACGTGGGGAGCCGAACTTGCCTTTGGTGAAGGACCCGGCAGAATTTATATTGTAGAACCTACCGGCCCGATTGAAGATGACCCTAATTTAACGGACAAAAAATTTCCGGGCAACCCAACAAAATCATACCGCACCCGGAATCCGCTTCGAGTGTCCGGCGAAGTAACGGATTGGACGGGACATTCCCCCGAGGCGCTCCAAACAATGAAGGATAATCTTGAGCGGCTTAAACAATTGGGTATTGAGGCCATCGAGGACTGAATAAAAATTAAAAATCCGATGATTAAATTAAAAAACAACGAATCGCAGCGGTTCGGCGACAAGTTTTTTAGCACTTTACCGTACCGATAACTTTTATCAAAGACATTTAAAGGGCGTTCACCGAAAAAACATTCCCTCATAAACCGTCACGAGTAACTTTACTCTGGCGATTTTTTACAGGTTTTCTAGGAATAGGAGGGCCAGTGGCTGCAGTGTTTAAATAGTTTACAAAGAACTATAAAAACATAAAACACACTTTTACTTCATTGATTTTTTCTCATGAAACACTTCCATAATACAAAAAAACAAAATTCAAGAATCACAAGTTTTAAAATATCTTTTCATGCGACACCAGCTTTTAGCGAATAGTTTTTATTTAACTAGAGCTTATTTTTCATAAGCCATATTTAAATAGTAACTAAATTTTAATAATAAATCTATGAGCGAATTAAAAAGAACTTTAGGTGTTACCGAGTGTATATTTTTTGGAGTAGGCTCCATTTTGGGGGCCGGTATTTATACAATAATTGGTAAGGTAGCAAACCTGTCAGGAAACATGATCTGGCTTTCTTTTTTAATTGCTTCTGTTACTGCACTGTGTACAGCATTTTCTTACGCTGAATTAAGTGCTGCCTTTCCAAAAGCAGGAGGAGAATTTGAATATGCAAAAAAAGCATTCGGAAAAAGAACAGGATCGTTTTTAGGAATCATTATTTCGACTAATGGTGTGATTAGCGGAGCCACCGTTTCTCTTGGTTTTGCAGGTTATTTAAATGAATTAATCGGTTTAAATCTATTTATAGCTGCACTTGGAATAATTGCATTGATCTTTTTGGTGAATATTTCCGGCATACGTGAGTCTTCCTGGATAAATATTGCTTTTACTATTATTGAATTATCAGGTTTACTATTGGTAATCTATGTTGCCTTCCCGTCGATTGGGAAAATTGACTATACAGAATTGCCTGCAGGTGGAGTTAATGGATTATTGACAGCTTCTGCTCTCGCCTTTTTTGCGTACATAGGTTTTGAAGAAATTGTGAAGTTGGCGGAAGAAACCAAAAATCCCAAAAAAAACATTCCAAGAGCGCTATTTTCTGCAAGTATAATTGTCTTAATTGTATATAGTTTAGTGGCCATTTGTGCCGTTAGTGTAATTCCTTACGCCGACCTTGGGAAATCGGATAGCCCACTTGCTGATGTTGTAAATACACGATTTGGCAAAACGGGAATAATTATTATTTCCGTTATTGCCCTGTTTTCTACGTCTAATACAATACTTTCAAATATGTTGGGAAGCTCAAGGGTCCTGCTAAGTATGTCTAAAGAAACAACCTGGCTAAAACGGTTTTCTTATGTTTCTAAAAAACGTAAAACTCCTGTGGCTGCATTAGTATTAATATTAATATTTATGTGCGCATTTGCCTTAATAGGAAAAATAGAAACCGTTGCCATGATCGCCAATATTTTTATTTTCATAACATTTATAGTCGTAAATCTTTCCGTTATTGTTTTGAGGCTGCAGGATAAAAAATTAGAAAGACCCTTTCGCATCCCTTTAAATGTCAGGAATATCCCTGTTATTAGTATTTTAGGAATCTTAATGACTATCCTTTTATTAACATATAGTATATATAGTTTAGTTGATCAAAAATAAGCCGATAACAACATACCTTGAAAATGACAACAAAAACAATTTTGATTTTCTTAACAGTCTTAATTTTTGCAAGCTGCACTAATACACAAACAACAAACACCATGAGCAATAAAAAAGTAGTTGAAATGTATATGGATGGCTTTAGAACGACGGACCATGCAAAAATTTTATCCTGCCTTACGGATGATGTAGTTTGGGAAATGCCGGGTTTTTTCCATCACAACGGAAAAGAAGCATTTGATAAAGAAATAGAAAACCCAAATGCAGATGGGCATCCAACTATTACCATAACGCGCCTTATAGAAGAAGGCAATATTGTTGTTGCAGAGGGGACAGTAAAAGCAAAAATGAAAGACGGAAGTCTACTTGATGCAGTGTTTTGCGATGTATTCCATTTTACCAATGATAAAATAAACAAACTCAGCACCTACCTTATGTTCAACAAACAACCGTAACAAATTTATTTTTTGTTTGTATATTGGTAATAGGCAAGATTTTAAAATCTCTCATGAAAAAATTACAGACTCTCGGTTTCATCATTCTGTTTGCGCTTATAACACAACATACGAATGCGCAGTCGGAAGCTACCTTTTATACAACTAAAGGAATATTTATTGCCAGGTTGTATGATACCATACAACCCATTACCTCCGGAAATTTTTATGATTTAGTAAATGCAAAATTTTACGACTCCATTATTTTTCACA
>CAZQIC010000207.1:0-4466 GCA_964593555.1 uncultured Bacteroidia bacterium
CGAAGTACTTATTGATAAAGCACTTATCGGGTGGAAAGAATATGAATTAGAACTTTTGCGCGATTCCAACGACAATGTTGTAATCGTTTGCTCCATCGAAAATTTTGATCCAATGGGCATACATACCGGAGATTCCATCACCGTAGCGCCAGCAATGACGTTATCTGATAGTACATTTCAAAAGATGCGTTCTTTGGCAATTTTGATGATTCGATCTATCGGAAATTTTGCAGGCGGTTGTAACGTGCAATTTTCGGTTAGTCCGGATGAAAAAGAAGAGATTGTAGCTATTGAAATAAACCCAAGAGTTTCCCGTTCATCAGCACTTGCAAGCAAAGCTACCGGTTATCCAATAGCCAAAATAGCAGCAAAACTTGCAATCGGATATCGTTTAGATGAATTAAAAAATCCAATTACACAAACAACCTCTGCATTATTTGAACCAACCTTGGATTATGTAATTGTTAAAATTCCACGCTGGAATTTCGATAAATTTAAAGGAGCAAACAGGCGACTTGGTTTTCAAATGAAATCCGTTGGAGAAGTAATGGGCATTGGAAGATGCTTCCAAGAAGCTTTACAAAAGGCATGTCAGAGTTTAGAAATTAAACGCAATGGATTAGGTGCGGATGGAAAAGAACTTACAAACCAACAAGAAATACTTTACAGTTTAGAAAACCCAAGTTGGAACCGACTTTTTCATATTTACGATGCTTTTAGAATGGGTATTCCAAGTAGCACAATTCATAAATTAACCCTTATTGATAATTGGTTTTTAACTCAAATTGAAGAACTTGTTATCCTTGAGAGGGAAATAGAAACTTTTACCATTGAAAATATTTCTCACAATTTATTGTACGAAGCTAAACAAAAAGGATATGCTGACAGACAGATAGCCCATCTGCTCCGCTGTCTTGAAAGCGAAGTATATAACAAAAGAACAGAACTTGGAATAAAAAGAGTGTATAAAATGGTTGATACTTGTGCCGCAGAATTTGAAGCCCAAACACCATATTTCTACTCCACCTTTGAAGATGAGAACGAGGCTATTCCTTCCGATCGAAAAAAAATTGTAGTACTTGGTTCAGGCCCTAACCGTATCGGACAAGGAATAGAATTTGACTACTCTTGTGTTCATGGAGTGCTTGCTGCAAAGGAATGTGGCTACGAAACGATTATGATTAACTGCAATCCTGAAACTGTTTCCACCGATTTCACTACTGCCGATCGTTTGTATTTCGAACCCGTATTTTGGGAACATATTTATGATATTATTCAGAATGAAAAACCCGAAGGAGTTATAGTACAGTTGGGAGGTCAAACCGCTTTAAAACTTGCTGAAAAACTTCACCGCTATGGAATAAAAATTATTGGAACAACCTACGAGGCATTGGATGTGGCAGAAGACCGTGGAAGATTTTCTTCTTTACTAAAAACACTTGAGATTCCATATCCCGATTTTGATGTAGCACAAAATGCAGAACAGGCCATTGAAATATCTAAAAAACTTGGATTTCCGCTCTTAGTGCGACCTTCTTATGTTTTAGGCGGACAAAGCATGAAAATTGTTATCAACGAGGAAGAACTGGAACAACATGTAGTAAACGTGGTTAAGGATTATCCGGGCAATAAGGTTTTGATAGATCATTTTCTCGAAAATGCGATTGAGGCTGAATCTGATGCGATATGCGATGGAGATGATGTTTATATCATTGGAATAATGGAGCACGTAGAACCTGCCGGAATCCATTCCGGTGATTCACATGCAGTACTTCCTCCTTTTGATTTAAGCGAAAATGTGATACAGCAAATAGAGCAGCATACCCGAACAATAGCACTTGCACTTAATACGGTTGGTCTTATCAATATTCAGTTTGCAATTAAAGATGAAAAAGTGTACGTAATAGAAGCCAACCCACGAGCTTCCCGCACAGTTCCATTCATTGCAAAAGCTTACGATGAACCTTATGTGAACTACGCAACAAAAGTAATGTTGGGTCACAACAAAATCAAGGATTTTAAATTTTCACCTCGCAAAAAAGGATATGCGATAAAAATTCCGATATTTTCTCACAATAAATTTCCTGAAATAAATAAGGAACTCGGACCTGAAATGAAGTCAACAGGAGAAGCAATTTATTTTATTGATTCGCTTCAGGACGAATTTTTTCTGAATATACGTTCTGAACGGAATCTCTATCTAAGCAAATGACCCTTTGGTATCCATATACGCAAATGAAAGATGTCGCTTCATTTCCAGTTGTAAAAAACGGGAATGGAGCTGTTCTGAATTTAGAAAATGGGCACACACTTATAGACGGGATTTCATCCTGGTGGTCGGTCATTCACGGCTATAATCATCCGGCACTAAATAGCGCATTAATTAAACAGGTAAATCAGCTTTCGCATGTAATGTTAGGAGGGCTTTCTCATCGTCCGGCAATTGAACTGGCTGACAAATTAGTAAAAATAACTCCCGAAGGTTTAAACCATGTCTTCTTTTCAGACAGCGGATCTGTTGCTGTTGAGGTTGCTTTGAAAATGGCGTTTCAATACTGGACGAACAAAGGTTACTTTGAAAAGAATAAAATTCTTTCATTAAATAACGGTTATCATGGCGACACCTTTAAAGCAATGGAAGTAAGCGATGATTCTGATTTCAATTCGGCATACTCTACTTTATTAAACAAGGGATATTTTTTAAATACACCGGGCGGAGGTTTTTTTGCTGATGAAAAAACCCTTGCTCCTGATATTGAGATACTGAAAGAAACACTAAAAAAATATCACCACAAACTTGCAGCATTCATTCTTGAACCAGTGGTTCAATGTGCGGGCGGTTTTAAAATCTATTCTCCATTATACCTGAAAGCAGCACGAGAGTTATGTGATAAGTACGATGTTCTTTTACTCTTCGATGAAGTGGCAACCGGTTTTGGGCGAACCGGAAAATTATTTGCTTTAGAGCATGCCTGTATAGTTCCAGATATATTAATAGTAGGTAAAGCCCTTACAGCCGGATACATTGGCCATGCCGCTACAATAGCTAATTCAAAAGTGTTTGACAGCTTTTGGGATGACGGGTATGAAAAAGCATTTATGCATGGGCCAACATTTATGGGTAATCCTCTTGCCTGTGCCGTTGCACTTGAAAGCATGAAACTTTTTGAGCGTGAAGATTATTTGACGAAAATAAAAAACATTGAATTAATAATTCAGGAAGAATTTTCATTCATACAATCATCCGGTATTAAAGAAAAGAGAGTGCTTGGTGCAATCGGGGTAATAGAAGTTGCCAACAAAAAACAGCTGCAAGGATTTCAACAATTTGCTCATGATAGCGGTGTTTGGTTAAGGCCAATCGGCAATGTTGTTTACCTCATGCCACCTTACATTATTTCAGAAAAAGAATTGCGAAAAATTCTTGATACAATAAAAACGTGGTTCAATAAAATTAACTGAATATGAAAATAAATAAAATACAAAACCTAATCCGGTTTGTTTCAAAGTCCGGTGTCAGCGAAATAGACAAACCCTCTGCATTATTGAAGCTATGAAGCTTTTTAATGAAATAGAATCAGAAATATCAGGAACGATTGTGAAAATTCTTATGGATGACACAAACCCTGTTGAATACGATAGTCCATTGTTTTTAATTGACCCCTCATAAAAATATGTTTAAAAAAATATTAATAGCCAATCGAGGTGAGATTGCTTTAAGGGTAATTCGCACCTGTAAAGAAATGGGAATTAAAACGGTAGCTGTTTATTCTACTGTCGATAAAGAGAGCTTACACGTAAAATTTGCTGATGAGGCAGTGTGTATTGGTCCGCCTCCCAGTAAAGAATCTTATTTGAATATTCCAAGGTTAATTGCCGCAGCAGAAATAACCAATGCAGATGCGGTGCATCCCGGCTACGGTTTTTTATCAGAGAATGCGAAATTTGCAGCAATATGCACGCAACATAATATCAAATTTATTGGTCCAACTCCTGAGCATATTAATAAAATGGGTGATAAAATAACCGCAAAGGAAACCATGATAAAAGCCGGTGTACCAGTAGTTCCGGGTTCGGGTGGATTATTAGCAGACTTTGATGATGCAAAAAAAACGGCAAAGGAAATTGGTTATCCGGTAATGATGAAAGCAACAGCTGGAGGTGGTGGAAAAGGAATGCGTATTGTTTGGAAAGAAAACGAATTGCAAAAAGCATGGGACTCGGCAAAAACTGAAGCGCAGGCATCATTTGGCAATGATGGAATGTATATGGAAAAATACATTGAGGAACCACGCCATATCGAAATTCAGGTTGCGAGCGATCAGTTCGGTACAGCTTGTCACTTATCAGAGAGGGATTGTTCCATTCAAAGAAGGCACCAAAAACTTATTGAAGAATCTCCTTCTCCGTATATGACCGATGAGTTGAGAGAAAAAATGGGCGAAGCTGCAATTAAGGCCTGCAAT
>CAZQIC010000208.1:0-4400 GCA_964593555.1 uncultured Bacteroidia bacterium
AACGAGTGTCGAACCTTGAAAAATGCATAGATGTTGCTTTTGAAATGGCTGGAAACCTGCACCAAATGTGGGATGTGCTGACTTTTAAGGACAGGGTGATCATGCAAAAAGTGGTATTTCCTCAGGGTATTCAGTATGATAAGAAAATCAACCGATGTCGAACCAAAGAAATAAATTTTGTGATTCGCTACTTCTCGCAATTGTCTAAGGATGCAGCGGAAATAAAAAGCGGGGATTCAAACATTATATTTGAAATCCCCGCTTTGGTGGGAGCAACAGGGTTCGAACCTGTGACCCCCGCCTTGTAAGGGCGATGCTCTGAACCAGCTGAGCTATGCTCCCATTTTTAAAACTTTTAAAGAACTAAAGATATAAATAAAAAATACTCTTTCTTAAAACCTCCTTGCAATAACCTTGAAACTATACTCCCATTAACTTAATGGGGTGCAAATATAGCTACTTTGTTAAAATGAGCAAAAGTTTTTTTTATAGGGCCTCCGTGACCACAAAAGTACTACCTCCAATGAAAATAAAATCCCGGGACTTAGCAGCCTTTTTAGCCGCTCTTAATGCGGTTTTTACTGATGGGTAATAATCTCCTTTAATTCCAAATACTGCTGCCTGCATTGCCAGCTCTTTTGCCTCCAGTGCCCTTGGGATATCTGCTTTACAAAAATAATATTGTGCTTTCTGGGGAAGCATTTTTAAAATTTTTCCGGTATCCTTATCATTCACCATTCCAAAAACAATATGTAATTTTTTATGTGGAGTAGTTTTTATTTGCATACAAAGTGTCTTCAAAAAAGCAATTTTTATCATGTATCTTTAGTTAATGCGTAATCTGGGATAATTTCACTTTTTTATTAACGGGAGTGCATTTGTTAATAGATACTTGAACCCATTTGCATTTTAAAAAATATTCTATATTTGTTATATTATTATAGCGTTAGCTATCTCGTTGTGATCAGAAACTTGGAAATTTTAATAACACCCTAGAAATAGATTTTAGACCAACGACAACAATAAAAACCCAAAGTTAACTATGTAAAAATTGCTGACGTTTATTAATAAAGTAGAATGGGTAAATTTGATGACTAATGGGACTTAAAAAAAATAGCCAAGCCAATATTAAAAATAGTACAACAACTAATCAGAAAAAGTCGAGCAGTTCTTTGAATATAATTTTAAAAAATTTCACCCTGTTTTTTCTATCAATACTAATATTCAATACGATGTTGAAAAACGATGGGTATAATTGGGCTTGGGATACTTTAATAAAGTCCAATTTAAAAATAATAAAAGAAAATAAGACACTCTCTATACAAAACAGGGTTATTTCAAAGATGGGAGATGTAGCTAATTATATGTATAATATAAAAAACAATACTAATGATACTGCTACCATTCTGTTCCCTGATAAGAAAAATTGTATACGCAGCAAAAATAAAATTAGCGGAGAATTTCACAATAAAACTTATGTATCCTATTTTTTATATCCCAGAACCATTATATATGCTCATGAATTATTAGAATATAAAAATATAGCCAAAAGCATTGATTATGTTGCTATAATAGAAGGTTGTGGTTATGAATTTCTGCCATATGAAACTCAACAAAAAACTGACTATACTTTTATGCCAATCAAAAAAGCAGCATTATGATATATTTATCTTTTTTTGGGGGACTACTAATTACATTGTTTGTTGGATTGTCCTTTTTAACACTTTTCCTGCCTAAAATCAAAAAAAGAGAAATATTTTTTTTTTCATTCATTTTTGGGATGGCTATCCAGACAATAGGTATGTTTTTTTTAGATATTTTTCACATAAAATTAAACATTCAATCCATCAGTTGTGCAAGTATTTTATTTATCCTAATTCTATTCGCATATAATATTAATAGGATAAAAAATGAATTTATTAGTTTTAAATATAGTTCCTATTTAAAATATAAGAACATATTTAATTCTAAAAATACGATGTATTTTTTCTTTCTTATTCTTACAATATACATTGGATATGCAACCATCCAGAAGACTTTATTTTGGCCAACGGTTGACAGAGATAGCGTTGCTGGATTTGAAACACTTTCAAGAGTTATTGCGAAAGAAGGCACAATTACTAGACTTTCCTTTTTTCACGACCCATTTTGGATTAATACGCAATATAATAAATACCCTCCTCATTTAATGTTTTCTTACGCATACGCTTATATATATGGCGCACCTTTATCAAAAATAATAAATGCTTTATACCTGTTTTTTTTTACTGGATCATTATACTATTTGATGTCTAAAATCATTTCAAAGACAGCATCAATTGTCAGCGTTTTTTTTATATTGATGACTCCTGAATTTATGGCTTGGACCAGCCTGTCTGGAACAAATATTGTCCATGCTATGTATGCATCTTTAGGTATTATATGCTTTATTGTCGCAATAAATAACAAAGAAAATAATATTTACTTTTACCTGGGGTGCTTTTTATTGGCAATTAATACTTGGAATAGACATGATGGAATTGTATTTAATCTAATTGGAGGATTAATTGTTCTTCCATTATTTTATAAGCAAAGCAATCTACTTAAAACTATATTTTTTTGCTTTTCATTGTTTTCTTTATTCCTGATTTGGACATTATATCTTAAGCTATATAATGTAAACGGTCCTGTTGGCAATATAGTTCCTCGTATTTTCTTTGATTCAGACAAACTCCATAGGCTAATTGATGAAGTAAAAAAATTGATTTTAAATACACAATATTACGGTTGGACGTTCATAATATTTGCTGTGAGTTTACTTCCTAATTTGTTTTTAAGTTATAAACAGAAAAAAATCCCGTATCTTTTATTAATAATTTTTCTTTCTTTTGTTTTGTATTTAGGTCTTTTATATCAAATAGATTATACTTGGGACACGATGGAAAATGTTATTCGGACTTCAACAAAAAGGTATTTTTTCTGTTTTATTCCTTTGATTTGGCTATCAATAGTTAGCGTTCCAATTATCTCGATATACCCCAAAATATTTAAACAAAATATCTAGGAGTTGTTAAAAGTTGCGCTTTAATAACTCCCAAGAATATTTATACATTGTAAAACAATAATAGACTTTATATAAGTTCAATTATTGTATTCATGTTAAGTTCAAAATGCTGCCAATTCCCACTTATTTTTTCTCTATCACCATAATCCAGTGCGGTAATTTTTTGTTTAGCTCCTTATTGATCGGGATATTATGAAGGAGTGATTCAATAGCCGATCGTGATACAATTGAGTGGAGTGGTTTGATATATTCCTTTACTTTTTCAATGTTGAAACTTTCGCCATGAATTTCTTTGATGATGGCAAAGCTTCGGCAACTACAAATGTGCTGCCGCCAATATAAATCAAGTCGCTTAAAGATGTTTTTGTTCGTGCAACACGCACAGCATTTTTAACTGATGAATACGATTTTCCTTTAAGTCCGTATTTAAAAGCTTGCTTTGCCAGCTCTTTTGCCTCCAGTGCCCTTGGGATATCTGCTTTACAAAAATAATATTGTGCTTTCTGGGGAAGCATTTTTAAAATTTTTCCGGTATCCTTATCATTCACCATTCCAAAAACAATATGTAATTTTTTATGTGGAGTAGTTTTTATTTGCTTAAGCACTTCCTTTATTCCGGCTTCATTGTGTCCTGTATCCGCAACAATTAATGGCTTTTTGCTGAGTATCTGCCAACGCCCCATTAACGAGGTGTTTTTGATTACATTTTTAAACCCGTTTTTAATTGCACTCGCTGAAAAAGAATATCCTTTAAATTCTTCCAGGAGCATCAGTGCAACCAGCACTGTTAAAATATTTTTTTGCTGATATGCACCTTTGAGAGGACACAAAAGTTTTTTAACAATCGTCTCTTTACTTTTTGCTTTATAAATATCAAATTGCAATCCACCCGATTTTTCAATAACATTTTTCAAAGCAAGTATTTCATCTGCATAAACAATTGTTGCCTGTTTTTCTTTTGCTGTTTTTATAAATACCGATCTTATCTCCGTCTGACTTTCTCCTATTACTACTATTCCATTCTTCTTTATTATCCCTGCTTTTTCTGCTGCTATTTTCGGAAGCGTATTTCCCAATAGTGCCATGTGATCAAAACTGATATTTGTGATCACAGAAATATCGGGATCAATAACATTGGTAGAATCTAACCTTCCCCCTAACCCAACTTCTATAACAGCAACATCCACTTTTTTATCGGCAAAGCATTGAAAGGCTAAACCAACTGTCATTTCAAAAAAAGATGGTTGAATTTTTTCAAAATCTGCTTTATACTTCTCAACAAAACCAACCACATACTTTTTTGAGATCATTTTTCCATTTACACGAATACGTTCCCGAAAATCTTTTAAATGAGGAG
>CAZQIC010000209.1:0-4343 GCA_964593555.1 uncultured Bacteroidia bacterium
TTCTCCGATTTTTAGTCAAATCTCTAAAAGTGAATTTTTAGAACCCACCTTAAATGCGCATAGGTAGTTTCCAGTCCGTTAAAGTGCCTCACAATAACGACGTTTCCATAGCCTGGATTTTTCAACGCAATACGCACCATGCCATCAAAGGCAACGTAAACTTTATCACCTTTATTCAGATCAAGATCAATACCATTATGCGGTGCGCCTTCTCTCCAGCCAAATGAAGAAGTTACAATTCCCGGGCAAGGATGAACATATTTGTTATGCAGGCTGTCAAGTATAAATATATTCACAACAGTATCCGCTGCCAGTATATCTTTTGCATTATGGAAATTTTTGTTGTCCCAGGTTTCATAATATTCACTACCGGGAAATAATTCATCCTTTTCGTTTGGCGCATTATTTAAAGGACATGAGTGTTTTTGAATGCGGCTATTGATATAAGAATAATATCCCGCATCAACTTTTTCGATCTCCATTAAAGAATCAATGATGTTGACCAACTCTGCCTGAGAAAATGCAGCTTTACTTTTTTCTACAATATTAATTAAAGATATAGAAGAGTAGCCATTAATAGTATCTGAGGTTTCGGTTTTATCGCCGGCAAAAACAGATATATCCATCATTGCTATCATCAATACTAATTTGAACTTTCTCATTTGGTCTCAACAAGTCTTATCTAGTTTTTATCAAACTTCAATTTATAAATTATTATTATAAATATGAATATAGTGGTTACAGTATTCGCAACAATAATCGGCATTGAGTTTACCTGCAAACCATAAATCAGCCATAACACCACGCCGGTAAGCATTACCAGGTACATATAAAGAGAAACGCCTTTAGCGGACTTTGTTTTAATGATCTTCAACATTTGCGGTAGGTAAGCTATCGTTGTTAAAGTCGCCGCAATAAAACCAATTAGTTCTGTCATAAATTATTATTTAACCCTTCAGCTAAGTTAAAGTAAAACTTTTATTAGACGTTAAAATCCAAGACTATAATTAACAAATAGATAGTTATTAACAATATAATTGAAAACATTATGGCTCTGGAACTATTGATATCAAAAGGATACATACGATATTAACAATTAATTGTTAATTAGTTTGAACATTGTTAATTAAAACTAACACTATGTTGACATAACTTTGGAGTCCCAAAATAGTTTGTCATGAAAAAAACATTCGCATTAATTCTAGGACTTTGCCTTTCCTGTTCAAGCTCCTTTTCTACAGGTAATGGTGAAAGCATAGAAAAAGAAACCTCCAAGAGGATCATTTCAACATTCAATGTGGTATCCATGCATGTGAGCAGGGATAAAATGCTTCATTGGACAAGTGTTTCAGAAAATGGATCACTTACATATATTGTTGAGCAATATATTTTTGACCGTTGGGTAACAGTATCTACTATTGATGGTATTGGTAGTTCAAATGCCAACTCATATTCAATTGAAGTTGTTTTTCATAATGGTGAAAACAAATTCAGGGTAAGGCAGCGTGGACAGGACAGGATATCAAGATATTCTGATCCGATTATGCATAATTACAAAACAGACGAAGTGAGTTACCAGATCACCAACCACAATCAATTGATCGAGTTCTCTGCCGATACCTATTATATGATATACGATCCGTATGGAGATATAATTGACCAAGGGTATGCTACCACTATAAATATTAGTGATTATGAAAAAGGGAAGTATTGTTTGATATTTGATAACAAGCTGGATACGTTTGATAAGAAGAAAGTAATACTAAAAAACACTGCCATTGCAATGGCATTTTAAATAAAATCAAAGTTGTAGATTTGAGCCCCTGCAAAATGTAGGGGCTTTTTATATACGACCATGCAAAAATTCATCTACCTTTTTACAGCGATAATTCTTATCTCTTGTCAGCAAAAGAAGCCGAATAATAAATTCAGCGATCCTACTTTAAGATTGATATACACATGGCAGGACCAGCGGGCAACAAAAGCACTGCTCCCCTATCTAAAAAATGATACTGCTGTTTATCGTGCAGAAGCCGCTATGGCCTTTGCATCGGTACAGGACACTAATGCAATTGGCCAACTTGCAGAATTACTAAATGATAAAGAAGAAGACGTAAGACACTCTGCTGCATTTGCTCTAGGGCAAGTAAAACATATAGCTGCACTACCCTATTTATATAATGCGTATAACAATGAATCATCTTCCAGAGTAAAGGCAGAATTATTAATTGCCCTTGGAAAATGCGGAAATCCTGAAACGCTTCCATTTATTTCCGGATTAAATATTCCAGGGAATGACACATCATTATTATGCGGACAAGCCTGGTCACTTTTTTACATTGGTAATAAAAAGCTTACCTCCGATTCATCAGTAAAAAAGGGAGTTGAACTTACCGGCGCAGCCATGCCTGATACAGTGAGATATATAGCCAGTAGTTTCCTGGCAAGAGCAAGAGGGATTGATCTTACTCCATATACTTCTGCATTATGCAAAATTGCCTCTGGGGACAAAAACATTTATACCCGAATAAATATGGCAAGAGCACTGGGTAAATGTAAATCTAGTGAAGCCATGAAAACGCTTATTTCATTGGTAAGCTCCAATAATGATGCACGAATAAAAATAAATGGAATTAATGCTTTGAAAAGCTTTCCTTATGATTCGGTTAAGACTGTTGTAATAGCTGAATTAAAAAATACTGATCCAAATATTTCATATACTGCCGCTGAGTTTTTTGTGAGTAATGGGATTAACAAGGATGCTGAACTTTATTTTTTTTCTGCAAAAAATATTGGACAATGGAGAACTAAGGCATCGTTGTATGGAGCGGCTTTAAAATATTCGAATGGTAGTCTTGCAGCAACCATCAGCAATGAAGTAAAAAAACTTTACGATTCTTCTACTAATATTTATGCGAAAGGTGCATTGTTAGAGGCATTATCTAATAATATATTGAATCATGAATTCATCGCGTCGCAAACTTTTAATTCTGACCAGCTTCCCATCCACACAAGTGGTATGAATGCGCTGGCAAATATGAGAAGACTACCTGCATTCACTGACTATGCTGAAAAACATACCGATATATATGCACAGTTTACTTCCTATCTCACAAAGGCAATGGAATCAGGAGATGTAGCCCTGATGGGTATTAGCGCAGAGCTATTGATGGATACTAGTATTGCTTTGCCCAAAAGTAAACTTTCCAAAAAAGATATTTTATTCCAGCTTATCAATAACGATTTAAGTTTTATAAAAAAGGCTCAACAAAAATTAAAATTACCCCGGGATATTGAAACGTATAATGGATTGCAACAGGCAATTGATTTTTTCGAAGGAAAAAAGAATAAAGAAAATGATCAAAAGAAACCCGAAAACTCCATTACCTGGACCGAAGTAGAAAAAATACCTGCCACACAAAAAGCAACAATTAAAACAGATAAGGGCGATATTGTTTTACAACTATTTATTGAAAACGCTCCTGGATCAACACTGAATTTTATCACTTTATCAAAAGAAAAATTTTTCGATAATAAAGTTTTCCATCGGGTGGTACCCAACTTTGTAATACAAGGTGGTTGTCCGCGCGGCGATGGCTGGGGCAATGTAGAGTATACAATACGTTCTGAGTTTACTCCATTAAACTATGATGAAGGATTTGTGGGTATGGCATCGGCGGGAAAAGATACCGAAGGTTGTCAATGGTTTATTACACATTCGCCTACTCCGCATTTAAACGGACTCTACAGCATTTTCGCAAAAGTGATCAGAGGAATGGATGTGGTAAATAAAATTGAAATTGGAGATAAAATAATTGCGGTGGAGTTTCCTGAAAAATAAAGTCATTGGCAATAGTGAAAACAAAGCAGTTAGATATTTTAAAGCTCAATGATCAAATTGTAGCTTTATGGGAAAACAATAGAAAAACTAGGGCAAAGGCTCTGGCTTTAAAAGCCTTTTCAGACAAAAGGATACAAAAAAATTTATTCTTTTATATTCACAATGGTATCTTTCTGCGCGAAAATGATGATCACAAAACTGCATATAAATTTTTCAAAAAGGCCGTGGAATTATCTCCGGACAATGAACTATCGTCAATGTGTAAATACATTGAATTAGTACAACTCAATAAGGATAAACTTGCAATAAAAGAACTTGAAAGATACTTATCAAAGTATAAAGCCAAAAGCTACAAAATAACATTAATAGAATTGCTGGAAGGAATGTCAAGAGGGTTCTCTACTGATTATGAAAAAACAATCATTGGTTTTTGCATAAAGAACAAAGTCAAGGGAGGTTCTATTAATTGATTTTAACAAATGTAACCGTATTTTTTTTTAGA
>CAZQIC010000210.1:0-4245 GCA_964593555.1 uncultured Bacteroidia bacterium
TAAAGTTCAAGTTTCAAATTTTAAGGTTTTATAACCGCCACTTTGTTCCTTTAATTATTTATTATTTTTTTCTTCTTTCTATAATATATTTATTCGAAGCTTTTTTAGGATATCTTGTTTTCAATCCTTTTGCTTTTAACCCTTTGCGTGAGCGTGGGTGACCTCCCGAAGCTCTACCTTCACCACCACCCATAGGGTGATCAACAGGGTTCATCGCAACCGGACGTGTTCTTGGGCGTCTACCCATCCATCTTTTTCTTCCTGCTTTACCGTGTTTTTCCAAAGAGTGGTCGGCATTAGAAACAGATCCTATTGTAGCCATGCAAGTCAACAACACCATCCTTGTTTCTCCGGAAGGCATTTTCAATACCGCATATCTGTTTTCTTTCGCAAGTAATTGTGCATAAGAACCAGCGCCACGAGCCATTATTCCACCCTGACCAGGCCTCAACTCAATATTGTGAATAACAGTACCTAGTGGAATATCAGCAAGGAACATTGCATTTCCTACTACAGGAGTTGCATCTTTTCCTGATAATAATGTTTGTCCAACTTGTAAACCGTTTGGAGCAACAATATATTTTTTCTCTCCATCAGTATAATACAAAAGAGCGATCCTTGATGTTCTGTTAGGATCATACTCAATCGATTTTACTGTTGCAGGGATACCTTGCTTATCTCTTTTAAAATCGATTACCCTGAATTTCTTTTTATGACCTCCGCCAATATAACGCATAGTCATTTTTCCAACGTTATTTCTTCCGCCGGATTTTGAAATAGGAACAACTAAACTTTTCTCAGGTTTAGAAGCCGTGATCTCACTAAATGTTCCGACAACTTTAAAACGTTGTCCGGGAGTTAGAGGTCTGAATTTCTTTAATGCCATTTTACTTGGAATTATATACTGCTATAAAAATCAATTGTCTCACCTTGTTTCAAAGAAACAACGGCTTTCTTATGTTTATTCACACGGCCCACAACAATACCTGCTTTTGTATTACGGCTTTTTACTTTGCCCAGGTAGTTCATTGTTTTAACCGCTTGTACGGTAACGCCATACATTTTTTCTATGGCATTTTTTATTTCAATTTTATTTGCATTGCTATCTACAACAAAACCGAAGCGATTGAACTTCTCGCTATTTGCGGTCATTTTTTCTGTTATGATAGGACGAATTATAATTGCGCTCATTGGATTAATTGCTAAATAAGTTTTCGATCTCTTTCAAAGAAGCTTCTGAAATAACAAGGCTGCCTGCATTCAACACATCATAAGTTGTAAGGTCTGATGCCTTCACAACTTTTGTGTTTGATATGTTACGAGATGATAAATAAACATTTTTATTTTCGGCAGAAAGAACCACCAATGTTTTTTTGTCGCCCAGGTTTAAGTTGTTCAACAATTCAACATAATTTTTTGTTTTTGGAGTTTCGAAATTAAAATCCTCCAATACAACGATATTATTTTCTTTTGCTTTGTAAGTCAATGCAGATTTACGAGCTAATTTTCTTAGTTTTTTATTCAACTTAAAAGAATAGTCTCTTGGAGTTGGACCGAATACTCTACCACCACCGCGAACAAGAGGAGATTTGTAACTACCTCTACGCGCTCCACCTGTCCCTTTTTGACGGAAAGCTTTTTTAGTTGTTCTGTTGATCTCTGCTCTTTGTTTTGTTTTATGTGTACCCTGACGTTGGTTAGCCAAGAACAATTTGCAATCTAAATAAATTGCGTGGTCGTTGGGCTCGATAGCATAAATGTTATCGTCCAAGTTTACCTTCTTAGAGGTTTTCTTTCCACTTATATTGTGTATAGTTAGTTCCATTTTACTTTTCGATTGTTACGTATGAACCAGTAGCCCCAGCAACAGATCCTTTAATAAGAACAAGATTTTTTTCGGGAAATACTTTTACTATTTCAAGATTCAAAGACACAGCTCTTGCGCCTCCGGTTCTTCCGGCTCCTCTTTTACCTGGTAAAACTCTTGAAGGGTCAGATCCTGCTCCATTAGAACCAGGAGCTCTCTGCCTGTCATGCTGTCCGTGGGTTTGCCCACCAACACCGCTAAATCCATGACGCTTAACAACACCCTGGAAACCTTTTCCTTTGGAGGTTCCTGTTACATCAACAAATTCACCTTCTTTAAAAAGCTCAGCAGTAACAACATCTCCAAGATTTTTTTCTTCTGCGAATCCTTTAAATTCAACAACTTTCCTTTTAGGAGTCGTTGCTGCTTTGGTGAAGTGGCCTTTCATTGCAGATGAAGTATGCTTCTCTTTTTTATCATCGAAAGCTAACTGCAGTGCACTATAACCGTCTTTCTCCAAGGTTTTTACTTGCGTAACAACGCAAGGACCAACTTCAATAACTGTGCATGGTATGTATTTACCATTGGCACTGAAGATACTGGTCATTCCTACTTTTTTACCTATTAGTCCAGACATTTTATTTAATTATTATTTATTACTCTTTAATCAATTTTATATAAACACCAACGTTATACTTTAATCTCCACTTCCACACCACTTGGCAACTCCAATTTCATCAGAGCATCGACAGTTTTTGAAGTAGAACTGTATATATCCATCAATCTTTTGTAAGAGCACAATTGAAATTGCTCACGCGCTTTTTTATTTACGTGTGGTGAACGCAACACTGTGTAAATCTTTTTGTGAGTAGGAAGAGGAATTGGTCCGCTAACTACAGCACCGGTAAGTTTTACTGTCTTCACGATCTTCTCTGCAGATTTATCTACAAGGTTAAAATCGTACGACTTCAATTTAATTCTGATCTTTTGGCTCATACCTGTTTTTATTAAAAGAACGTTATACTTTTTCTGTTTTACCTTTTGCTTTTGCAATCACTTCCTCAGCAATATTTCTTGGTGCTTCTGCATAATGAGCAAACTCCATTGTTGAAGATGCTCTTCCTGATGACATTGTTCTCAACTGAGTAACATAACCAAACATTTCTCCAAGCGGTACTTTAGCTTTTATAACCTGAGCTCCTGCTCTACTATCCATTCCTTCCATTTGTCCGCGTCTTCTATTCAAGTCACCAACAATATCACCCAGGTATTGTTCCGGTGTCAGCACCTCAACATTCATGATGGGCTCCATAAGCACTGGTTTAGCTTTTGGTAAAGCTTCACGATAAGCTGTCTTAGCACAGATCTCAAAAGAAAGTGCATCAGAATCCACATCGTGGTAAGAACCATCTTTAAGAACAACTTTCATCGTATCCAATTGGTAACCGGCAAGTACACCGTTTATCATTGACTCTCTGAAACCTTTTTCTATTGCAGGAATAAATTCTCTTGGAATATTTCCACCTTTAATTTCATTCTCAAACTGAAGTCCTTTTTTCTTAGCATCAGAAACAAAGTCTGTATCAACAGGACCAACCGTGAAAGAGATATCAGCAAATTTACCCCGACCACCCGTTTGTTTTTTATACACTTCACGGTGAGCGATAGTAGTTGTGATCGCTTCTTTATAAGCAACCTGAGGAGCACCCTGGTTAACTTCAACTTTAAATTCTCTTCTTAAGCGGTCAACGATAATATCAAGGTGAAGCTCACCCATACCGCTGATAATTGTTTGACCAGAATCTTCATCCGTTTTAACTTTGAATGTAGGATCCTCTTCAGCCAATTTATTAAGTGAAATACCTAATTTATCTAGATCTGCCTGAGTCTTAGGCTCAATAGCTAAACCGATTACAGGCTCTGGGAAATTCATTGCTTCCAGTACTATTGGTGCATTTTCAGCACACAACGTATCTCCTGTTTTAATATCTTTAAATCCAACCGCAGCGCCAATATCACCCGCTTCAATAAACGGTATTAGGTTTTGTTTATTAGCATGCATTTGGAATATACGGGAAATTCTTTCTTTGTTTCCGGTCCGAGTATTTAGAACGTAAGAACCAGAGTCAAGTCGACCGGCATAAACTCGGAAGTAAGCTAATCGACCAACGTGTGGATCAGTAGCAATTTTAAACGCGAGTGCGGTGAATGGCTCTTTTACATCAGGTTTACGAGAAACTTCTTCGCCAGTATCAGGATGTGTGCCTTTAGTATGCTCTTTATCCATAGGGCTAGGCATCAACTCCATCACATAATCCAACATTGTTTGAACACCTTTATTTTTAAATGCAGAACCGCATACCATTGGAACTACTTTACCAGCGATACAAGCTTTACGAAGAGCAGGAAGCATTTCGGCTTCCGTAAGAGAATTCGGA
>CAZQIC010000211.1:0-4189 GCA_964593555.1 uncultured Bacteroidia bacterium
ATAAATTGTTCCACGGTAAAGGTTACACCAAAGGCAGCACCATACTGGCTTCGGGTACAGCAGGCTGCGGGAAAACAAGTTTTGGGGCGGCATTTGCAGTTGAAAGTTGCAAGCGTGGGGAACGCTGTCTTTTCTTCTCACACGAAGAATCAGAAGGGCAACTTATTCAAAATATGAAATCTATCGGCATTGATTTTGAGCCATGGATAAAAAAAGGATTATTAAAGATTACGGCTATCAGACCTTCCTTTCTTGGTTTAGAGCTGCATTTATTGAATATTTATAAGCTCATTGAAAGTTTCAAACCAGAAGCTGTGGTCATAGATCCAATTTCAAGCCTTGTGGGAGAAGGGGATGAGCGTGAAGTTTCATCAATGATTACCCGTATGATTGATCTCTTTAAATCCAAGGGCATCACTACCTTTTTTACAAGTCTTGTTTCCGGAAAATTTCAAAGTAATCCAAGTGGAGAAATCGGTGTTTCATCGTTGATTGATACCTGGATTACTGTGAGGATGGAAGAAGATAAGGAAGGAAAAAAACGTACCCGTGAAGTTTTCATTGTGAAGTCTCGTGGCACTAACCATGATAGCGATGTTCATACATTTAATATGACTGATGAAGGAATTATTTTGATGCCAAATGATAATAAGGCTAAGGTAGGCACCAATAAGAAAAAGGCTGCTGATAAAAATGTTGTAAAGAATAAAAAGAATAAATAGACTTTATATACGTTAAAATAAGCTGATTTAGTTAAAAACCAAAGAACGCAAATTTCGTACGTCATTGCGAGTTCTGCGTTGAAGCAGAAACTGGAAGCACTCACATTGTAAGTTTAAGATTGTGGAGTTTGTCCTGAGCTTTCCGAAGGGGGCGAAAAACCCTCGCAATGACTGACTAACAGAGCATCATTTTATTTTTATTTTTATAAAAATAAAAATAAAAATAAAAACAGTGAATACAATCCAGCCAAAATTCATTGTAGGTATTGGTGGCTCTGCCGGAGCGCTTGATGCATATAAGGCTCTGCTGAATGCAATGCCGCCTGATACAGGGATGGCGTTTGTTATTATTTCTCACATGAATCCCTCCGCCCATAGTTTTTTAGCAATCATACTGCAGAGGCACACGAAAATGTCAGTAACCGTGGCTTCTGAGGAAATGCCGATTCTTGCGAATCATGTCTACGTAATTCCTCCTGGTTCAGATCTTACTATGGATAACTATAGCTTCAAAGTTATCTCACCTCGCATTCGCAGGAACAAACAAGTAGATTTATTTTTTATTTCACTGGCAAATGAAATGGGTGCGCGTGCTGTCGGCATTATCCTTTCCGGATATGATGGCGATGGTACAGTGGGCTGCAAGCACATTAAAGCCAATGGAGGAACAACCTTTGCTCAGGATATGTCAGCCGAAGTAAAACACATGCCTCTCAGCGCACAGGAAGCAGGCTGTATTGATTTCGTTATACCACTTAACAAAATTCCTGATAAGTTAAAAAGACTGGCAGCTGCGCTTAAAACTTAGAAACGATTTACAAAACCCGAAAGTCTTAATTGAGAGTTAAAACAGAGCAAATTAAAATTCAAATGGATTATGAATAAAACAACATCAAAGCCAGCTCACACTAAACAAGATTTTCCGGTTATTGGCATTGGTGCCTCCGCAGGTGGATTAGATGCGTTCAAGCGATTTATAAAAGCTATCCCGTTAGATTCAGGTATGGCTTATGTTATTGTTCAACATTTAGCTCCTTTACACGAAAGTATGCTTACAGAAATTCTAGGACATACTACCAAAATACCGACACATACAATTACCAATAACATTAATCTTGCTCCCGATAATATATATGTTATTCCAGAGAATAAAATGTTAACGACAAGTGACGGAGTATTAAAATTAGAAGAAAGAAACGGAGCTAAAATAAATCGTGCCGTAGATATTTTCTTTACTTCACTTGCCAAAGTACATAAGAGGCTATCCGTTGGTGTTGTTCTTTCGGGCATGGGCACTGACGGCACACTCGGCTTAAAAAGTATAAAAGATTTCGGTGGACTTACTTTTGCCCAAGATAATTATACAGCTGATTATAAAAGTATGCCACAAAGTGCAATAAATGCAGACACGGTTGATTTTATTTTATCCCCAGAAAAAATTCCTAAAAAACTTATAGACATTTTTGGAAAGTAAGTGTTAAGCTGGGTGGCCGCCACAACTTATAACACCAAGCAAAGGCAAGCATAGGAAAAATCTTATTGTTTCAATTTTTCTTCTTGTTCTTCTCGATAATCTATTACCAGATGAACCAGCTTTTTTATGAGTTGATTTATAATGCTCTTAAATTTCCCAAATCGGATGTGCCGCCTAAAATACATATTTATTCACATAAAAGCTTACAAGAGAAAAAATAACACAACGCCCTAACTTAAATCAAAAACTTCGCTATTACGAGGTAATTATAAAGGGCAACGGCATTGGCATTTCTCAAAAATTTGCAAAACAAATATTTACTATGTTCCAGTGCCTTGATGCAGCCAATAATTATCCCGACACTGGTATTGGACTGGCAGTTTGCAAAAAAATAGTTGACAATTATCATGGAGAAATCTTTGCGAAAAGTAAAGAGAATAAAGGAGCATCGTTTCATGTTATACTTCCTGTTGAGCAACCCCAAAAAACGTCCTGAAGATAACCAGCAATTTAAAAAACATGGGTATAGCCAGCTTTAAATAAACAATCATTTTTGGTATCTGTTATCCATTATCCAGATAGCACTTTAAGATAATTAAGACTCGTTTGAAACTATAAATGTTTCAATCTCCCCTGTTCCAGAAAACAGGTATAAAATGCCCCCCTCATTGATTAGTTCTCCTTGAAATTTTTCGTGTAAGTAAACAGTGGCTCCTTTTTTAATAATAAGATTTTTTAAAATAATTCCATAAAATCTTGCCATTATATTTTCAGCAACAGTAACATTTTCTCCCATGATGTTGTTATACTGAGTGTCAGAATCTACTAACACATCCCCTCTGACCTGTGCGCCTATTATCTTCATAAGGCGTGAGGGGTATTAGAATATAATAGGGCATTACACTTGTGTGTGTGTACAACGGTGCGGGTTTCAGAAGCATCATTTATTCTTTTATACAAACAAAAATACAAAAAAGTTCAAAACCTAAATGAACTTTTCTATTTAATTATTCCGTTTTCAGTAAGTAATCAGACCCAATTATCGGGATTTGATAATAATTTCTTCACCCTATTTCAAAACTTATTACGAGTAGGACTGAATACCCCAACAAACCAGAAGTACAGGAGCGATTTGATTATCCTGAGCGGGCTGTTTGATATACCCAGAAAAACGTATTTTTTAAAGGAAAAAGCTTCATTTCGGCTATCAAAAGTTCACCTTTATCGTAATAAAAAGTAATATCTGTCAAATTAGCCGTACATTTGCCGATATAATTTTCCTCAACTTTTATACTTTTGAATACTGCAAAGCAATACCCCCCCCCGCCCGCATTTTTTAAGGGAATACAGCGCGCATCTCCGCTTTGGAGTGAAAAAGTTCCATGCTACTTCTTTGTTTAACCATCGCTTTGCAGTAGCTTTTGCAGGCATAATAATTAATTTTCAATGAACACTAAACAACAACATACTCCTCTTAACATCCTACTTGCGGATGATGATAAAGATGATCGCTTCTTCTTTGCTAAAGCATTAGAGGGATTATCTATTAAAACTAAACTTACAACAGTTAGCAATGGAGAGAAACTCATGGAATACCTTGCTAAAAATTCAGAAAAACAACCTGATGCACTTTTTCTTGATCTTAATATGCCTCGCAAAAATGGCTCTGAATGTCTTACTGAAATAAAATCGAATAAAAAAATCAAAGATTTTCCTATCATCATTTATTCAACTTCCCTCAATGATGAAATTGCCGACATTCTTTACCGAAATGGAGCGCATTATTATATGCGTAAATGTGACTTATCTGAACTTGAAAAACAACTCCAACATATTCTTGCCATGCTTGTAGAAAACAATTTTAAGCGGCCTTCAAGAAATAAGTTTATTCTCAACTTGCAAAAAGTAAGCTAAAAAAGTATCATCATTTTAAAAAACATACAATAGAGTTTATACCGAATAAGATATTAAGAACATAAAGTTAGAAAAAAGT
>CAZQIC010000212.1:0-4164 GCA_964593555.1 uncultured Bacteroidia bacterium
TCTAAAAAAAAATACGGTTACATTTGTTAAAATCAATTAATAGAACCTCCCTTGAATTACAACCGTATTTATAAATGATAAATCCGATAATAGCAAGTACCAAAGGAGCTGCATATACCCAATTGGTATTAATGGCATCGTTTGTTTCCGGATAGGGGTAAAAGCAGGAGAGATTAATTGGTAGTAAGAGTTTGTAGAAATATCCCATCATTCCGTAGCAGGAAAATAAAACACGGGTTAGAACGGGGAAGTAGGCGAAGTCCTGAACAGCACCTGATTTTTTTTGTATGTAAATAGCCAATGCACCAAAGATAAAAGAGAGAACAAAGAATGGAATTTTTTCAAGTATTGTTTTTTTATTTATGGGTCTCTTTTGCAGATAATCAAACAATAGCAATACCATTGGTAATACTACTGCCTGTGCTTTGGAGAGAATTGATAAAATGAATAGCAATAAAGAAAAAATTAAATGCTGCTTTTTTCTCTCTGACATATACTTTAAATAAAACCATGCAGATGCAAGAAAGAAAAAGGTATAAACGACATCTTTCCTTGCGGCCGCCCATGCTACAGATTCCACATGTAATGGATGGATGCAAAAAAGTGCAGCCGTTATAAAAGCAATATTCTTGTTATTTACTAAGCGAACAAAAATTATATAAACCAGTAGTGTATTGAATAGATGAAACAAAAGATTAGTGATGTGAAATACTTTGGAATTAGCACCTGATAATGAGTATTCAAATAAATAAGTTAGCATACTCACAGGCTGATAATTTCCTACATATGTTGATGTGAATAAACGCTTTATATTATCAATATTAAGTGACTGGATATCAGGATTTTCCAGTATGTATTGAGGGTCATCAAGGTTGATGAAGCCGTTTCTAAAAAGTGGGAGGTAGACTCCAATACAAAGCACGATCAACAGTAATATATAGTTGATCTTGGCTGGAGCTTTTGTAGGAATATTTTTGGGTGCCTTACTCATGTAATATTACGTTGACAAAAATAGATTTGTTTGTCACAGGAAATATTTGTGGCTACTGGAAAGATTTTTTTAGCGCCACCATTTGAATCGCTGTAAGCGCCGCCTCTTCACCTTTGTTGCCATATTTTCCGCCGCTTCTTTCCTTGGCTTGTTTTAGGTTATTAGGAGTTAGTACTCCGAATATCACGGGTAAATTGTATTTCAGACTCACATTGGTAACACCATTTGCCACTGCATCACATATAAAATCAAAATGTCTTGTTTCGCCTTGTATTACACAGCCTAAACAAATAATTGCATCTACGTTTTTCTGCTCGGCAAATAGCTGTGCGCCATAAGTAAGCTCAAAGCTTCCCGGTACATGCTTTACCGTAATGTTGTTGGTTTTTGCTCCGTAGTCATGTAATGCTTTAACAGCACCATTCAGAAGCGCTTCAGTAATTTCAGTGTTCCAGTCAGAAACAACAATGCCAAATCGCATTTTTTTCAATTTGGCATTATCGACTGAAGTATTTTGTTTTTGTTTTATCGCTGATGACATGGCGTGGGTTTAGGCGCCTATTAATGCTTTAGCGTGTGCGATATACTTATCAATTTCTTTCCCTTGATCAGTTTCAGGAAAATCAATTTTTATTCTTTCGTAAATTTTTACCGCATCGGCATAATTTCCTTTTTCTTCATAAGCCAAGCCAGCTTTTTTTAGGAACAACGGTGCAGTAAAATTGTTTTTATTTTCATCTGCCGCTTGCTGATAATGAGATATCGCTTCATCTGTTTGCCCCAATTCCATATGTGCGTCTCCAATAGCACCAATCGCTAACGGTGCAATTACCTGGTCATCGCCATCAAAATTGCTTAAGTGTTCAATAGCATTTTCGTACTCACCTTTTTTCAGGTAGCACATACCTAAATAATATTCTGCAAGATTACCGGCTTTTGTAATTCCGTATTCATCAGCTATAGCTAAAAAACCTTTATGTTCTGCTCTGCCATTAATTGCAAGATCCAATGAATCTTGTTCAAAATATTGTTGGGCATAGAACATTTCGTTATTCGCAGTTACCTCCTGGTCTTCAACATAAAGTTTAGTCCATGCAAAATAGAAACCAACAAGTGCTATTATAGAACCAATAATAATGGCCAGACTTTTTTGGTTGTCAATTATATATTGTTCTATTCTTGAATACGTCTGTTGAATGTCAACAATAGGTTCATCTTTTTCTGAAGCCATGATACTTTTATATAATAAGGATGCAAAAATAGCTTTTTTTTATAAAATAACCGCTAATTTGAGTTTTAAACTTAAAATCTTAACAATCTCTCTAATTATGCGAACATTTTCGGAACTTTAGCCATATTTGAGGGCCGTTTCGGAAGGATAATTAACCATGTATTTACAAAAACTCTCATTAGTCAATTTTAAGAATTATACCGGTACAGAGCTTTCATTCTCTCCAAAGGTGAATTGTTTTACTGGGAATAATGGAGAAGGAAAGACTAATTTATTGGATGCCATTTATTACCTGGCTTTTTGTAAAAGCTTTTTTAACCCGGTTGATAGTCAGAATATAAAACATGAGGCTTCGTTTTTTGTGATACAAGGATGGTTTGATGTTAATGGAACGGAAGAGGAATTGTATTGCGCTCAAAAGAAAAATCAGAAAAAGCAATTCAAAAAAAACAAAGTTGAATATACTCGGCTTGCGGAACACATTGGTTTTTTACCATTGGTAATGATATCGCCTGCTGATTCTGATCTGATAGATGGTGGAAGTGAAAGCCGTAGAAAATTTATCGATTCCGTAATATCACAGTATGATGGGAAATACCTGGCTGATCTTATCAGTTATAATAGGGTAGTATCACAGCGTAATGTATTGTTAAAACAATTTTCCCGCTCCGGTAATTTCGATAGTGTAGCCATCGAATTGTGGGATGCGCAACTGGTTGCATATGGAATGCGGCTACATGAAACACGCAAGGAATTTATAAAAGAGTTCATTCCTATTTTTCAGCATTATTATGAGCTCATCACAAAAGGAAAAGAAATTGTTGGCCTGGATTACGATTCTCAGCTAAGCAATACTAATTACAGAACATTGCTGCAGGATGCAGTTCGTAAGGATTTGCGTATGGAACATACTACAGTCGGAATTCATAGGGACGATCTTGATTTTACAATCAAAGGATTCCCGGTGAAAAAATTTGCTTCACAAGGACAGCAAAAATCTTTTTTAGTGGCGCTTAAATTCGCGCAGTACGATTTTATTAAAAAAATAAAAGCAATGAAACCTGTTTTGTTGCTGGATGACATTTATGATAAACTGGACGATGAGCGGGTAACAGCGTTAATGCACCTGGTTAGTCATGGGGATTTTGGGCAGTTGTTTATTACTGACACTCACCAGGACAGGCTTGCTAAAATATTTAAGGATACAGGAGTTGACTATAAATTATTTTCAGTAAAAAGTGATTTAGTTTTGGAGGTGAAAAGTGTTTAACGAAAAAAATCTATATACGTTAAAGGAAGCCATAAAAAATCTTCTTGAGACTTATAATCTGAAGACCAGGTTAAATGAGGTAAAGCTAGTGGGTTCATGGGAAAAAGTAATGGGTGCTGTAATAGCAAAGCATACCAAGGAAATTTTTATTGTTAAAGGAAAATTATTTGTAAAAGTTGATTCGGCTCCGTTGCGTGAAGAGTTGCATTATGCACGCGAAAAAATGATCAAAATGTTGAATGATGAAATAGGTGCAAATGTTATTAATGAAATAATTTTAAAATAGACATTGGATTTTTATACGACTTTATTTCGCAACCGCACGGTTCTCGACAAGCTCGAACTGACCGCCCTGCCTGGGTTTGGTCACATCGAGCCTGTCGAGATGGTGCGAAAGCCATTTATAAATTAAACTACCTATATATGTTACGATCGCTATTTCTCTTTTTTGTATGCTCATCTGTTTTGCTCAACGCACAGAACAAGGATTCATTAATGTTTAAAAAGATTTATGATAAAGCGTTGACAGGTTCGCGTTGTTATAAAGATCTGGAAGAGTTGTGTATTAAAGCACCTCACAGAATCAGCGGATCTCCGCAGGCAGCTAAGGCAGTTGAACTGGTTTATAAAATGATGAAAGATATTGGGGCAGATACAGTTTATAAACAAGAG
>CAZQIC010000213.1:0-4128 GCA_964593555.1 uncultured Bacteroidia bacterium
TCACGTACGGTTCTGTGAGAGGGTGGGGGGTGAAATCCCCCCTTACCTACTCGCTGTTCCCTTTTTGCTGTCATTAGGTTTAGTCCAGTTCTTCCGTTGCGTAGGGGGCCGAAAGTGCCAATTGAGACCATTGGATAAATTATTTTTTAGCAGATGTCAAATGTGTCATTACACAAAGCCACTTGTCTTCTCCTTTTTTATAAATATCCGTAATCCATTCATCAGCCTCCATTGGTTTTCCTTGCCAACTACCAGTATTTTGCCCTCGTCCTGTTACCAAAGCAATGTCGCCATATACCTTTACTCTCGTAGTTGTCTTTGTCATTGTGTTGTGAGAAAGCAAACCTTGTTCAAGCATACGAAAAAATTCATCTTGGGGAAATATTCCGCCTTCACCAACAAGAACCCAGTCTGCTGTAACACATTTTTTTATTTCGTTTACCTTGTTTGAGATAACCGCTTTGTTGAAGTCATCTTCTATTTTTTGAAACTCTGATATTAATTGTTCTTCAGTCATATTTTTGTTGTTTGTTTTGTGTTTGTAGTGTGACGTTTTGAAATGACTGCTTGTTTGTGGTTCGTCTTTTTTCGTCTATCATTCTTTATCAACTTTATTACTCAAAGCTGTATCAAGATAAGTAGTAAACTCATTGATTTTTTCATCTTTGAAATGGTAAACATCACAGTAGGTTTGATTATAGGGGTTCCCTTTTTTTGTTGTCGCAACCCCTGTGCTTTCAATTACAACAGTGTTTCCTTCTGCAATGATGGTTTTAATTGTAATAACAGGAAAATTTTTAAGCTGTGCCATTTTAAGTACTTCGAGCACCTGCTCTTTCCCGATTATTGGGTTATTACCAAGAATATTCCACTGCACATCATCTTCCAGGAATGATTTGTATAGTTCAAAATTTCCTTTTGAAATTTCTACGCAAATGTTTTTTTGAGAATTTTCTAATTTTTTTTCCATGTTGATTGAATTCTAAATTTTGTGAGATGTCGTTTTACAATGACCGCTAACTAGTAGATATGCGCAAGTCCATTTGTAAACGTTTGTAAGTATTTATAATACGGCATCAATTCACTTCAATCTCTCCAAAACTCCTTTACGCTTAACTATGTTTTTATAATCCCATTGAATTTTTTTGGATTTTTTAAGCCAGCGGCTCAGGTCCTTTGTATTTACCTCTTCTACGGACGTGTAACGCGCTTCGGCAGCCTTGAAGGAACCTTCTATATGCAAGCCATCTTCTTCAAACGATTGCCCGCTCCAGAATAATAATCGCACACTGCCTTTTAATTTACTGTAACCTACAATCGGGTTGCCATCTAAAAACCAGACAGGGTGGGCGTGCCATATTTTATTTTCTGCTGTTGGTAAATTTTTGTTGATTTCCAATGCAAGTAGATTGCAAATTTCTTTGTCGGCTTTTAATTGAGAGTTGTTGTACGCTTTAATGTCTTTATTCATGATGTGTTTTTATTTTAGTGTGAATATGGGTTGATGAAAAATGATAAGATATGTGTTTACCTTATCACAATTTTTTTGCTGGTAGAACTGTTTTCTCCTACAGCGGTAATTGTATAAACTCCTGAAGCTAAATTAAAACCATCGGATATTCTAATTGACATTTCTTCTTTTTCAATATGGTAATTTTTAACAAAAAGTTCTTTGCCTAAAACGTCTCTGATGCTTAAGGTAACATCCTGATCAACCATTCCTGTTAACATAATATTGATATTATCGCTGGAAGTTGGATTAGGGTAGATGTTAAAAGTTGAAAACGAGTCATCACCAAAGTGAACAGCAACAATGTTGGAGTAGGAGGGGGTCCCGTCGAAATCGGTTTGTTTTAAACGGTAGTAAAGGGTTGTTGGTTGTTGGTTGTCAGTTATCGGTAAATCAGTATCCAACAACTGATAACTAAGAACTAATACACTGTTTCCTGTTGGTGCACCATCAACAGTATCTACTTTTTCAAAATCAATTCCGTTAACGCTTCTTTCAATAGTAAAGTAATCGTTGTTTATTTCAGAAGCAGTTTTCCAATAAGTTTTAACGGAGGTTTCATTTAATTTTTTTGCATTGAACAACAAAAGCTCGATAGGCAGACTTATTGCTGTTGACGGGCAACCGAACTCCGATGTGTTTTTATTTGACGGATCCCTCGCAATGGCTATTGGTGTGCCACGTGAGCTAAAAGCACTAAAAGCAGCAGCATAGGTTCCAAGTGACCATGTGCCACCTCCGGTGGTGGTGGTGGTTCCTAAATATTTTTGGGCCGACTGGCATACCGCTGCGGAGGTCACAGAAGAAGAAATTACCGATTCATACACCTCAATGATACTGCCTGGTGTTGCTGTTCCGCTACAGCTACTATTTGTGTAGTTTGTATTTACGGTAGGTGATGCGTAGTTTAAGTTTCCGGAACCGTTGAGATTTATTGCCTTGCTGCCGTTTCCATAAATTAAATTTCGGGATACCATGTTTCCTGAGGTGCCGGCTCCCGTTATGTAAACTCCATCAGTATTATTGTATGCAATTTGGTTTCCGCTACCTGCTCCATTTGTACCGCCAATGATATTTGTTATGGAGCCTCCGGTAATATAAACTCCATAGTCCTGAGGAGAAGATGTTATGGTGGAGCCATTTGATGCAAGGCCAATATAATTTCCTTTTACAGTGCTCTGTTGAGAAAATAATCCGGTTGAATATATACCATAGGTTTCATTTGCAGATATAATATTTCTATTGCCAGTCGTTGATCCCCCTATAACATTAAACCCTGAACCATTGAGGTATATTCCTGTATTCTGGTTTGCTCCTCCCGCAATTGCGGTATTTCCATCGGCACGTGGACCAATAATGTTACCATAAATTTCGACATCAGAAATGGTTAGGGCATTATATATTCCTGCAGTAGCATTTCCTGAAATTACATTTCCTTCGCCCGTGCCGGTACCTCCAATGATAGTTGTAAGCCCTAAGCTTGTTCCAATTGTATAAATTCCATACGTTTGGCGCGTTGATAACCTCGAAGTGCCGTCGGAGGATAATCCAATATAATTACCCTTAATTTCACTACCGCCACCGGAGCCATTAGAATAAACACCGCAGATCTGGTTTCCTGAAATAATGTTACGCATACCGGATCCTGTTCCTCCAATTGTTCCGCCGCCGCAGGTTAAGTCTATACCGCTAAATTGAGCCTGGCCAGTTAAATAAGAAGTGCCATCCGCCTGCGGGCCAATTATATTACCATACAATGTATACCCACTTCCGCTTACGCCTCCACCGCCATCATTTGGCGTTCCGCCGCAACTCCCTGTTTCATCATTATAATTTCCTGAAATTACATTTCCTTCGCCAGTGCCTATACCACCAATTGTCATTGTATTTCCGCAGTATACTCCAAAATCCTGTCTTGGGGTGCCGGTTAAAATAGCGGTGCCGTTTACATTAAGTCCAATGTAATTTCCTTTAATAATTGTTGTTGTTTCATTATTATAAATTCCCTGTAACTCATTCCCTGAAATAGTATTTCTATGACCGGAACTTGTTCCCCCGATAATAGTGTTAAGTCCACTTCCAATGGTTATGCCTGTTTGCTGTGTATTGTTTGTGACCCATGCCAGGCCGGTCGAAGTTGGTCCAATTATATTCTGATAAATGTAATTTGCTCCCGTGGTGGCGATATTAATACCATTGGTCAGGTTTCCTGATATTGTATTTCCCTGGTTTGAAGCAGTCCCGCCAATTGTATTTAATCTGGAACTTGTAGTAATATAAATTCCATTGTTCTGGGAAGAAGATGTAATGAATGAAGTGCCGTCGGCAGCAAGACCAATATAATTCCCTCTGATGGCAATACCTGTAGCTGCTGCACCCGTTATATATACACCTGTGGTTAAGTTATCTGATATTGTATTCCTGTGTCCACTCGATGTTCCGCCAATAATATGGTTTGCTGTGTTGTTTATATAAATACCATATTCCTGGTTGTTGGTTGCATCTACAGCCGTTGAGCCGGAAGCTCCAGCACCAATGATATTTCCATAAATATTATTGCTAGCATTAGAGTTTATACCGAATAAGATATTAAGAACATAAAGTTAGAAAAAAGTTTG
>CAZQIC010000214.1:0-4098 GCA_964593555.1 uncultured Bacteroidia bacterium
TAAAAAAAAATACGGTTACATTTGTTAAAATCAATTAATAGAACCTCCCTTAAGGAGTCAATAACATATTGTTTAGCCTCCATATCAGAGATTGGTACGCTTAAGTCTTTTACCCACGAATTTCCTCCATCAATAGTTCTGGTGAAGCCGTATCCCATACATGAAAAAATTGCAAAGCCGGTTGTTGGCTTAGGAAAAAAAATGGAAAAACATCTTGAACCAGCTCCACATCCGTACAGGTAGTTAGTACTCCAGGAATTGCCTCCATCACTAGTTTTATAGATCCTGCTGCTATTCTCGTGCGAACATGTTTCACCGGCAACATATCCGGTATTATTATTTATAAAAAAAATGGAATTAATATTCAGACTGTTAAACTCTTCGTCCGTAGCACTTATTGAGGTATAGGGTATTTTTGTCCAGTTGCTTTGATCTTCGCTCACGTCAAATTGATCGACTTTCTCTTTCCTGCAAGAAAGTGATAGCGCTATTAACAGAAAAACGGATAATTGAATTTTTTTCATAGTCTATACTTTGCTACGCTTTCAATATGTAGTTATATATTCTATAAAGATACTGAGTTGCAGATTACTTCTTCTTCATATCAGCCTTAATAAATTCCTCTAACTGCTCGGCCCCTACTCTTTTGGCTAAAATGCGTTTCTGTTCATCCAATATATATATAACAGGTGTACTATAAATATCATATATCTTGTTGATATTATTTAAGTGGGCCGGATCGCATACATTTATCCAGTTAAGCTGATTATCCCTTATAAATTTTTTCCAATCTTTATATTCATCTTCCGTAAGCACGGCAAATGTTTTTATATCGACTCCTTCCGCAACAAGTTTATCATAGGCCACTTTTATTTTAGGGATCTCTTCCTTACAATGTCCGCAAGTTGGTTTCCAGAAAACAAGGATTAAATATTTCGCCTTTATTTTGTTAAGATATGTTGAAGCATTTTGCACAGTTAGCACATTCTCATAATATTTTTTCGTGAACTCCTCGCTTGTGGTTAAATCCAGGAACCCCATCTTTTCAATGAGGGCTAAATTCGTGGTATCTATCATTTGCAGATCAGGGGCAACATTTCCTAATAACAAAGGCTTAAGTATATCGGCACGATTAATTATTTTTCTAAGTGAGGTGCTATCCACCCAAAATGCTTTTCCATTTTTATAATATTTTTCCACATTACTTACGAATACTGCATCCATGCCCATTATTTTTGATGACTCTCCGTTATTGGTTGTATATGATACAATATGTTTAAACATTTCTTTATCACCTTTGGTTGCCGCGATCAACTTATCCGTTCCCTTTATCACTGAATCGGGATGCTGAACAATAACTTCTGTCACATATTTTTTCACCTTCTCATAAAAAAACGGCGTATGCAAATTTCTTTCATCGCTAAGATCAATACCGTCCCAATAATGAGCTTTATAATATCTGTACGCGAACGTTGAATCCTTTTTGCCGTTTTCAAGTAAAGGAGCGTCGGGAATCTGCGGTGGTGTTTGCTGCTGCAACAATATTTTTATGAACGACAGTGGATTGTCACTCAGTATTTTTTTCTGAAAAGCACGGATGGCTACATCAATTTCTCCTGACCTCTTCTGCATTAACGCTGTTGAGTCAGCACCCTTAAGTGTTTTTTTATACGCCATAAACTCATCGCTATTTTTCTTTATCAAACCTAAGTATGAAAACAACAATTGATTTTCCTTTGACTTTTGTATTACCGCATGCCCCACAAAGTCCAGTGTATCTGTTTTGATAGAGAAGTCAAATTCATTATTTATGATAAAGTCGAAATACCTGTTCCTGGCCTGACCAGCAAGTAAATAAAGTCCGCTATTCAATTTTTGGTTTCCCTTAAAAATTATTTTACCATTTTTCACTTTCGCAGTATCCACCCATTGATGGTAATTAAAAGTATATTTCACCAGGTAGCAAACAGAATCTTTTAAGCCGGGCACATCCAGCTGTATATTGTACTGCGCCTTTATGGAGGAACTGAGTAAAACACATAAGACAAAAAAGAAAAAGATACCTCTTTTCACAGCAAATAATTTATGTTTTAAATTTAGCAAAAACTATTTATTTACCTGTGTTAAAAATTTATTGCAGTACTTTGTATGATATGATATCCGATGTGTTGATAAGTTGGTACAACAAGAACAAAAGGGATCTGCCCTGGCGCAATACCACTGATCCTTACAAGGTATGGCTATCGGAAATTATATTGCAGCAAACACGCGTTGATCAGGGCATGAGTTATTATATCCACTTCGCTGAAACTTTCCCAACCATAAAACATTTAGCAGATGCACCCGAACAAAAAGTGATGAAATTATGGCAAGGACTTGGCTATTATTCCCGTGCAAGGAATTTACATACAGCAGCAAAAACGGTAAGAGATGAATTTGACTGTAAGTTCCCAAACACACATGATAAAATATTACGGCTAAAAGGAGTCGGGAGTTATACCGCGGCCGCGATCGCCTCATTTTGTTTTAATGAATGTTACCCTGTGGTGGATGGAAACGTATACCGTGTACTTGCTCGTTTATATGGAATAAAAACTCCGATAGATTCAACAAAGGGAAAAAAAGATTTTCATGAATTAGCTTTCACTTTAATTAATAAAAAAAATCCCGGGTTATTCAACCAGGCTATTATGGAATTTGGCGCCTTGCAATGCAAACCCAAAAATCCTGATTGCGAAATATGTCCGTTAAACAGTAAGTGCATTGCCTTCGAAAAAAAATTAGTTGACAAGCTTCCTGTTAAATCAAAAAGTTTAAAACAACGAAACAGGTATTTTAATTATTTTTTTATACACGATAAAAATTCCTTGCTCCTTAGAAAAAGAACAGGGAAAGATATTTGGGAAAACCTATATGATTTTCCATTAATAGAAACTGACAAACCGGAAAAGCCCGAAAAGGTTTTACATTCTAAAGAGGGAAAAAAAACATTACACAAACTCAGGTACTCCATCAAAAATGTATGGCAAAGTGAAAAGCATATATTAAGTCACCAGATTATTCATGCATCCTTTATTGAATTAACAACAACATCGCTTGCATCACATTCAAAAGAGTTTATTCTCGTAAAAAAATCTGCGCTGCACAAGTACCCTGTACCCAGGCTTATAGAAAAGTATATTGTTCGGGTTTTCGAAAAGCAGAAAGTACACCGGTTTTAAACCTCTTCAAAATTTAATGCTCATTATTGCTGATTCAAAAAACCGTGTTTTTATCAATAAAACACACGATTATTAAATAATATTAATTTAATTATTAATATTATTGATTTTTATATTGATTTTATTTATAACTAATGTATATTTGTATCATAATATTTAAACAAAATTAAAAATGGAAAAGAAATTACCTCTGCAATGTCCCAGCTGCCAGTCGAGGCTTAAAGTAAAAAAGCTGCATTGCTCCAGTTGCGGAACCGAAGTGGATGGAACGTATGACTTCCCGCTCTTAGCCAGCTTTACCAATGAAGAACAGGAATTCATACTCAACTTTATAAAAACCAGCGGAAGCCTGAAAGAAATGGCAACTATCATGGACCGCAGTTATCCATCTGTTCGCAACTACCTGGATGAGGTAATTGAAAAAGTAAAACATTTAGAAAAATCTAAAAAATAATAGCATGAACGCAAATCTTTCAAAATGGCTCTTCAGGCCCTTCGAATTTATATCCGAACAAAAAGCGCTATGGATCGGCATTGTTTCCATCCTACTCGCAGGCACATTAAATATTTTTACTCTTTCGCATTTTGATGGAGTAATTGATTTTCATACCGGTTATGAAAATTATCCAATTCATATTTATCTATTGGAGGGATTTATTGACTGGATAGTTTTTAGTTTGATTTTGTATCTCTCCGGATTAATTTTTTCATCATCCTCTATCCGCTTCATTGATGTATTTGGCATGCAGGCTTTTGCACGCTGGCCATTTTTACTGGCAGCCTTATTTACATTATTGCTTCCTCACCAACAGGTTGATGAATATATTAAGGGAGGTTCTATTAATTGATTTTAACAAATGTAACCGTATTTTTTTTT
>CAZQIC010000215.1:0-3999 GCA_964593555.1 uncultured Bacteroidia bacterium
TAAAAAAAAATACGGTTACATTTGTTAAAATCAATTAATAGAACCTCCCTTAAACCCATACATTAAATTAACCATTGCGGTTAACTCATCGGTTGCAGTTTTCGTTGGTGTTTTAAAGCGATGTAATTCAACAATGGAAATTCCCACTGAAGGTTTTCCGTGTTTTTCATTTTTAACCCTTGGCGTCCAGTTAAAATTAATTCGATCATTAATAAGTGATCCTTCCATTTCACCATTTGAAGCAACAAAATTATAAGTACTTCCTATTGTTGCTTTAACTGTTTTGCTAAATACTTTTGAAAATGAACATCCGGGTCCTATATAAATTTTACTTGTACCATAAAAATTACTTTGATTTATGTTCACAATAAATGATGCGCTTGCCTTCGTCTTGATCTTACTTACTGTATAACCAATATTCGCGTTAATTACTGTAGATGGAATATTTACACGGTCATTATTTTTTTCTCCCGAAACCTGGTAAGTAAATGTATTGGTCAACGACTGAATTGTTTTTTCTGTTCTTTTAAACATGTAATTAAAAACAAGGTTCGAATTTTGTGACAATTGATAAAAATTTAACGTATCCACAGCGCCAGTATAATAAGGATCTCCAAGCGGACGAAGTTTGGTATACGTACTGAAGTTGGAATAAGAAGCGGCCAACATCATTTTGGTATTTATATTATAAGTGATATTTGTCGAGCCCACCCATCTTCTCACCGTGCTTAGTTTTTTACCATCCAGGTTATTTCTTTGCAAACCTGTGTTGAATGAAAGTGATAACTTTTCCTTTAACAACCGAAATGAAGGCGATACAGTAATATTCTCCATATCATTATTAAAATAATAAGTCCCTAAAGTTTGATAGTCCGGTGCAACACGCTCATACCCCAAATTAAGCCCAATCCGTTTTTGCTTATAACCCAGCGTTGCTTTAAAAGCATTGCTGAAATAGGAACCTGACCGCAAAGAATAAAATTTCCACAAATAATTTTTTCTTTCTTTATCCGTTTCCGAAAAAAGATTTCGGGTAATACCTGATAAGGCATATTCCGTTTCAAAAAAAACACTTTTCGAAATTTTACTTTTTCCTTCGATGCTCATTACAGTATTTTCCTGCGGAAGTAAATTTGCTTCAGTTGGCACAAACAACAAAGAAGATATATTATCCTTCGCATGGAAATAATTAATATAGATACCATTTCCTTTATCCTCGTAGCCTGCTCTTAACCCTTTGCCCCATCTCTCATAAGCCATGTTATCGCTCATGCTATTTATTGCGTCGTAAGGTACAACCTTATTCATACGCCCGTACATGGTGGCGAATTTCCATTTGCCCGGATTCATTTCTGCTGCGCCTCCGACAAAAACATAACCCGAAAGAGTATACGGAGAAAATGTAATACTGCAATAACCCGCATAACCTTTAAACCATTTGTACTGCGGAGCTAATCCGTATTGGTTAAAAGGCTGAGTAAATGCCCCTTGCTGGTTGCTATAGCTATAAGAAAAAGGAATGCTCCAATCCAGAATAGAAAAATTTATACTTCCATTAAAGTACCAGGTAAAAGGATCGCGTCTTAATGGTATTCCCCTGGAATCATAAAATATTGAATTATAATTCGCACTGCCGTTTACCTTCAACGCATCCTTCTTCCCTATTTTTTCTATGTTTTGTGAAACAGAAGCCTCAATGCAAAAGAACAATACAAATAATACGACAAAACTTTTTCTCATTGCGCTACCACGAAAGTTTTACCTCCCGCATCATACTCCGCAATTACCATAAACACATATGTGCCCGGGACCGGATCAGTTAATATTATATTACCTGAATAACTATCGCTTTCTGTTATTACCTCCCTATATCTTTCAATGCCTGATGCATCAATTACCAGTACCACAAATGTTTGTTTTAAATACAGTTCAACATTCGCCAGAAAATTTCCTGTATTGGGATTTGGGGAAATTGAAATACTTTTTATTCCATTATTATTAGAATTGTTCGCAGCCAGACTATCAAATGGAACAATATGAATTTGTTTCGTCTGCTCCATTACACAATCGCCGTATACAGCCTGCATGGTAACAAAGAACAAACCTGTATCAGTTGACACAATAACAGGAGCAAAAGGATCTTGATTAATTGCAGTTATGCTAGCAGGAAATTGCCATATCACGGTATCAGGCCTTGGATCACTTATATCTACCAACACCAATGTATCGCTTGAATAAAAACTTGTGGAAACCAGGAAATTAACATCAGGCTTAAAACTATTCTCATTTATTGTTGCTGAATCGTTTCGTGTACATCCAAGTGTATCTTTTATCAACAGATAATAGGTTCCTAACTGCAGACTATCAAAAACTGAAGTCAGTTGAAATAAAACACCACCATTAATTGAATATTGATATGGTGGAATTCCACCTGAAGCAAAAACATGTAGTTCTCCTACTCCATTTTCTTCGCAAGGAACAAAAGAAGCTATAGAATCTCCTAATATGGGTGCTGTATAAACAACAACTGTATCATCACCATAACAACCACCCGCATCTGTCACATGCAAAAAATAAATTGTGGTATCAGTTGGTGTGACTAATACATTTTGTAATGTACTTAAACCGCTGTTCCAGTTAAAAGTAAATACAGGAGTTCCATTGACAATATTTCCAATTAATATAGCGGAGGAATTATTGCAGATCAATGTATCATCACCGGCATTGATCGCTAAAAGCGGCTTATATGTTGCAATGATCGAATCACGCGACATGCATCCATTGTTTGTATCCAATGCTGTTAAAATATATTTCCCTGGATTACTTATTGTAATTGGGTTTGATTGTCCGCTCCAATCTATGAGTGAATTTACCGGATATGCCAAGGCATTGACCTGCGCCGACGGATAAGAACAAGTGAGCAGAAAAGAATCAGCAAGTGTGACCACAGGGTGATCTTTATCCTCATCTACAAAGGTTTGTGCACTTGAAATACAGCCGTTTGCTGTGTTAGTTATGATAAGCACTTGCCAACCGGAAGAATGAGTATAAGCAGGATTAAGGATCGTATCTCCTGATGTTGTGATCCATTTTATTTCGACAGATAAATCAGTTGATGAACCAATAAGCAACGCCGAATCTTTCTTACAGGTAATAAGCGTATCCGCGAAATCAACAGATAATTGCGGCGCAAGCTTATTTTCAATAACGGTTACCGTATCTCTTGTAATACAGCCATTCTCTCTGTTCATTGCACAACAAACGAAGTTGCCCGAAGAAACAACCAGATAAGGATTCGAAAATCCCTGCCCGGAAGCATCCAGCCACCTAAGCGAATCAAGCACATTTAATGTAGAAGCATTTAAAATTTTGTTGGGTGAAATGCAAGTTAATGTATCATAACGTGACAAGGATTGAATAGAGGGAGGATTTGTATCAACAAAAACATTAACCATATCCACATTTTTACAACCAGTAGCAGAGTTAGTAACAGTTAATGTGTATGTACCACCTGCAGAAATCGTCACATTAGAAAAAGGAGAAATCGCACTACCCAAATATGACCAAACATAATTTACCGGCGTAGAATCAGATATCCCATACAGTGTTAATACCGGATTGAAACAAGTCAGGGTATCATCTAGTCCTGCATTCGCATTGGGCATGGGATTTACAGTTATAGTAAATGTTTTTTCCGCACTTTTAAGTCCGCAAATATTTACTCCCTTCACTTTTAAAATTCCGGAAGTAGCGTTCAATGAAAAATCAATTGTTACACTTGAAGAATTACCATTTATAGTTGCTCCCGCTCCTGTATACGACCATTCACAATGATCATAGCCCTGTGCCGCAGGTAATGTAAAAACCACACCTTGCTGACCACGACAAACCTGGGCAGAAGAAGCAGTATACGCTTGAGGCATACCAGGCTTAAAACAATAAACACTTAAGGGAGGTTCTATTAATTGATTTTAACAAATGTAACCGTATTTTTTTTTA
>CAZQIC010000216.1:0-3933 GCA_964593555.1 uncultured Bacteroidia bacterium
TCTTACTGCTAATGCAATTGCGTCAGAAGTTCTTGCGTCAACTTCAACTTCTTTATCGCCATTGCTGCAAATAAGTTTGGCGAAAAATATTCCTTCAACCAAATTGTAGATAATTACTTCATTTACTTTAATGTCAAATATATCAGCGAAACTTTTAAAAAGATCATGAGTAAGCGGGCGGCTCGGTGTCATTTTTTCCAGTTCAATGGCAATGGCCTGTGCCTCAAAACCGCCAATGATAATTGGCAATCTTCTTTTGCCTTTTGCTTCGCCCAACACAAGCGCATACGCGCCGGTTTGTGTTTGGCTATAAGACAATCCTACTATGTCGAGCTTAATTTTCTTCATCTGCTAAAGTTTATAGCTTAGTGATGGCTTGCTTTAAAAGTTTTTACTGCTTCCACTAATTTTGGTACAACATCAAATGCATCGCCAACAATTCCGTAGTCGGCTGCTTTGAAGAATGGCGCCTCAGGATCAGAATTAATAACAACAATAACTTTTGATGAACTTACTCCGGCTAAATGCTGTATAGCTCCTGATATTCCAATCGCAATATATAAGTTGGGTCCAATGGTAATACCTGTTTGTCCAACGTGCTCATGGTGCGGCCTCCAGCCAACATCAGCAACTGGTTTGGAACATGCTGTTGCTGCGCCTAATTCTTCGGCTAATTTTTCTACCATTCCCCAGTTTTCAGTGCCTTTAAGTCCGCGCCCAGCAGAAACTACTAACTCCGCTTCTGTCAATGCGATCTTTCCTGATGTTTTTTTAATTTCTTTACTCTGTGTATTGATGTCTGTGTCAGCAATAGCTGGTGAAAAATCTTCAACGCCTGCGGACACTTCATTCACCACAGTTTTGTACGAGTTAGGTGTTATCGCAATTACTTTTGTATCTGTGTTTATAACAACATCAGTAAGACCTTTGCCTGAAAAACATTTTTTACGAACTGTAAACGGACTTGTAGAGCTTGGTAATGCTATAGCGCCCGATGCCATTCCCGCTTTAAGTTTTGCTGCAACTCTTGGCGCAACTGCTTTACCGGTATATGTCTGAGATATAACAACAACATTCGCACCTTCTTTTTTTGCTGCTTCGGCAATAACCGAAGTGTATGCTTGCGCAACAAGGGTATTTAAGTTGCCATTGTTAACGTTCAATACTTTTGCCGCACCATATTTTCCTAAGGAACTCAATACATCTCCCGCAACGTTACCAATAGAAACTGCAACTACATTTGTGCCTAAAGTTTTTGCAAGTTCGCTTGCATAAGAAACCGCTTCAAAAGTTGATTTCTTAAATTTTCCGTCCCAATTCTCTGTGTAAACTAATACCGACATAATATCTTTTTTAAAAATTAAATAACTTTTGCTTCGCTGTGCAATAGGTTCACCAATTCCGCAACATTATCAGCAGGTATCATTTTACAAGCTGTTTTTGCTGGAGGCATTTCATATCCTGCGGCAGATGTAAGTACATCATTGCCTGCAGGCTCAACTACCTGTAATGGTTTTGTGCGGGCAGTCATAATGCCGCGCATGTTTGGGATACGTGGTTCGGCCATACCTTTTTGTGCGCTAACAACAAATGGTAATGATGTAGTAAGTACTTCTTTACCTCCGTCAATTTCTCTTTCCAACGTTGCTTCCGTACCATTCACATCCAGTTTGGTTGCAACGCTAACAGATGGAAGGTTTAATAATTCAGCAAGCATACCTGCTACTTGCGCTCCATTGTAATCAATGGATTCGCGGCCGGTAAGTATAATATCGTATGGATTTTTCTTTACAACTTCTGCGATCTGTGAAGCCACAAAATAAGCATCAACAGGCTCTGCATTTACTCTTATTGCGTCATCGGCGCCAATTGCTAAAGCTTTGCGGATATTAGGTTCGGTAGTCGCTGTTCCAACATTGATAACCGTTACCGTTCCGCCTTGCGCTTCCTTAATTTCTAGGGCGCGGGTAAGGGCGATTTCATCATATGGGTTGATGATAAATTGTACTCCTGCGGTATTAAAATCCTTATTATTATTAGCAAAAGCGATCTTTGTAGTGGTGTCGGGGACGTTACTGATACAAACTAATATCTTCATGCGCTGGTCTTTGAGTTTTTTTCAAGGGTAGCAAATTTAATTAAAATAAGGTGGATAAAAAAACGGAAACTCAGCTTTCTTGCAGGATTTTACTTTTGAAACTTAATAGGCATTGGGACGAATTGCCTATCGGATCAATGAAATATTACCACTTTTTTTAAAGAGGTTTCCATTAAGTAGGGTTATCTCGTAGTAATAACCGAAGACTCCGGTGTTTAGTTTTTCTCCTTTCTGTTTTCCGTCCCAACATGCTGCTGAAAGATTATTCGCTGTAAATACCTCCTGTCCCCACCTGTTGAAAATAATAAGTTTAAGTGTTTGGACACAGCTTCCTTGTATGCAAAGAATATCGTTTTGGCCATCTTCATTGGGAGAGAATGCTGTTGGAAGAAATGGATCACCGCATGTTAGCTCTACGTCTACAATTACAGAATCAATGCCAATACAACCATTGGCATCAGCACCGGAAACGTAATAGATTGTTCTTTGTGTGGGTGAAGCAATAGGGTTATTGCAGTTAATACAGCTAAGTCCTTCTGGGGGATACCATGTATACACTGTTCCTCCGGATGGAGCAAGTGTAGTGGAATTTCCGTATGAAATTGTAATGTTTGTGCCTGCATCAATCGAGCCAGATGAATTAATGGTAATTGATTTTGTAATTGAATCTATATTCGAACAACTCCTAGTTACAAGTTTTACCTGCCGCGTACCGGGTTGATAAAAAACATGAGACGGATTTAACTCTGTTGAGCTGTTGGTTATTCCGGAAGCGGGATCTCCGAAACTCCATGTATAACTTTTTATTTCATCGCAATTCAGTTGACTGTTATTTGTGAAATTAACGGTTTCACATCCTCCACTTGTTTTCATAAAATTAAAGTCGGCTACAGGCTTACTTGGATAATATTTCCATAGATCGTTCCATGTTCTTTGTTCATTTACAGCGGAGGTTCCGCCAAAAAGATAAATTCCGTCTTTTGATTTCCAGCCTATGCCACCAAACCTGGGTCCCGGTTTATTCGTTGCCATAATAACACCTTTTGTTCCATATGCTCCCACGCCACCTGTAGTGTTATTTCCCGAGGTCCATGTCCAGATGTTTGTAGTTGGATTGTATTTCCATAAATCTCCATACATACCAATGGCGTTGTTGTAGCCTCCGAACATCCAAAAGTTACCACAATCATCAACCCAATGAGCAACATGCGAAAAACGACTTGATGGTACGCGAGCACTTGTGCCCGTGCACTTAACACCCCAATTACCTGCAGCATTGATAGGGTTTTGACTGCCATCCATCCATGTCCAGGTATTGGTAGCAATGGTGTACCGCCATAAATCATTATAAGATCCATTGAATGCCGGGCTGGAACTGTATAGATATCCGCCGAATAGCCAGAGGTCTCCATTTTTATCTTTCCATCCTATGCTGGAAGATCTCGAGGGAGGGGAGTTGCCTGCGTTTGCAACTCCTATTGTTCCATAGTTTCCCATGTTCACCGGCACACTATCTCCATTTACCCATGTCCATGTATTGTTTGAAATATCATATTTCCATAAATCGTTTTTATAACCCATGGAGTTATGGTGTATTCCTTCTCCTCCAAAGAGCCAGAGATTGTTGGAATTGTCTACCCAGTTTGCTAATGCATATCTCCTGTATCCGGGAGTGTTTGTGCTGCTTGGAACTCCTTTTGCTCCGTACATAACATCCATACTTTGTCCCATTTGATTTCCATTCACCCAGGTCCAGAAGCCGGTTGCAGGATCATATTTCCATAAGGGGAGTTCTAAAAATAGAATGTTAAAAACAATCTAATAAAATCGTATCT
>CAZQIC010000217.1:0-3912 GCA_964593555.1 uncultured Bacteroidia bacterium
CTACGGTATAAAAGAACAAGTAAATACTGCCTTAAAAAAATATAAGTTCAATAAGAATTTTAAATCCTTTGGCCTTGGCGGATTGACTTTAATAATTGCGGTTTCGGCCATAGTATATTTCACTTATAAGAATTCCGTTAACGAAACTACATCCTATAACAACGGAATTCTACAGCCATTGCCCGAGTTGAACGAAAATGGTGAAAAATTATGGAGCGATGCCGATAAATATTTACCGGCGCAGATCTTTGAAATAGATCCAACAAAGGACACTGTTATTGAAACCAAACAAGGAATTGTATTTGCGGTTCCCGCCCATTGTTTTTTAGGTGCCTCCGGAAAGCCCGTCAGTAAGCCTGTTCAGCTGGAAGTTAAAGAAGCTCTGGATGCGGAGTCCATTATACAAGCTGGTTTATCTACCAAATCCGGTGATAAACAATTAGAAAGCGCCGGTATGTTTTATCTGAATGCTCGTTTGGATAATGAATCTTTAAAAATAGATTCTACTAATTCTATATATGCGCAAGTACCAACAGATGAAAAGAAACCCGGCATGATGTTGTTTGAAGGCAAGCGTATGCCTGACGGAACTATTGATTGGGTCTCCCCTAAAAAACTGGAAAATTATTTAGTGCCTGTGAACATCTCTTCCTTAAATTTTTATCCACCAAAATACCTGGATTCACTTTCCTCAATGGGCTTCGACAGAACAAATAAAAAATTTACGGATAGTTTGTATTATTCTTTTGCAGATGTGTTTGGGCATTCTTCTCAGTCAGCTCCAGCAGAAATTTATACAGGTGATTCTATTCTAATGACAGATACAACCGAATCAAGAAACACGAGTCTAATTAACCCAGTTAAATGGAGTTTTTACGTTAATTATTTAACTAATAATGAAGCGGAACTTATTTGTAAAGCTAAAATCGAAAATAACTGGCAATTATTTTCACAGGAGGATTATGGTGATAAAGGCCCAATACCAACGACATTTTTTTTCGACAGATATATTAATTACGAAACTTTAGGAGAAGTATCAAGTGGTGAGTATACTGCTTATTCTAATTCTAAACAGTGGGGTATGAAAATTCCATTTTTCGAAAGGGAGGCCGTTTTTAAACAGAAAATTAAAATTAAATCGAAAGACATATTTATTATAAATGGATATTTGGAATATATGACAAGTAACGATGATATGTGTTTACCGCCGGTAAAAATTCATTTTAAATTTAATATTAATAGTGATATGATTTCTTTTGAAGAAATTTCTAATCACAAATCCATCGGAATCAACCCTGCCAAGATCAAAGCCCTCTGGAATGATAAGTTTCAAAATACAATGATCGCCACCAAAGAATTTGAAGAACGTTTAAGATACATGCATGAAAAATGTGACAATGATGTTGTAGATATTTACGTGAATAATATGGAGAAAAATTTGTCTAATACAGATTCGATTGCTTTTATATCTACCAACGACAAAAAATTCTTAGAATTTGCAAACCGCGGCGATGGGAAAATAAAAAACAATAACAGGCAAATAGAAAGGTTAAAATTATATTATGAAGCTAAATACAAAGCTTACACACAAGCTGCTTCAAAAGCAATAACTGATATTTATAAAAAGCAGGAAAAGCTGAATAAAGATTATAATAAAAAGTCCAATGAAAATGCTGAAAAGGACTTCAAAAGGATTTCTGAAAATTTTAAACAGGAATTCGATATCAATTTAAGAGAAGCGTATCGACAACTTGATAAACCATTTAATCCGAACCCTCCCCCACCCTCTAATTATGGGTTTGCAATAACAACACCCGGCTGGAAAAATGTTGATGTATATGTATTAGAATCTACCTTAAAAAGAACAACCTTGGACTATACAGATAAAGAAACCGGCAAAAAAGCAATTATTAAATATGAAGAATTCAACATTGAAATTAAAGACAGAAAAAATTATGACAGGGTGATCACCTACCTCCTACCGGACCAGTTAAGCAGTTTTATGCGAATGAATGAACCAAAGACTGGTGTATTCTCAGAAAAATTAAATGAGTTAATGCAATATAAATTGGTCTGTGTCGGATACAAGGATGATAAGGCTTTTATGTATGTGGATGAAACAATTAAACCGGGCAACCATGCTCCTGTTGATCTTGAAAGCATAAGCCGCGAATCATTGGTAAGCAGGCTGAATGAATTAAAACATTTCAGGATGAATAAGGATATATTAAAAGATATAGATTACCAGCAATTCGAACTGCAAACGCAGGCCCGCTGGAAAAAACAAGAGGAAGCGGAAGCATTCAGAAACCGTATAAAGAAAATTATATTTCCGTGTTGGGTTGAACCAAAACCAATGGAATCCGAAGCTTATAACAAATAGTTTAGCCGTCATCGCAAGGAGGAACATCGAAGTGATTGCTTTAAAAAACAATACTTTGTTTGTACATTAGTTAAAAAATAATTCTGACCCTTCATGTTAAAAAAAACCCCTTGGTTAATTTTTATTTCAATTATCACGGTTTTCTTTTTACTAATGCTTCGCATCACCCTCCCCTACTTCACATTCAGATACGATGTTGATTTTTTACTAACCAAACAGGCTATACTCCATATTGATGCCTGGAGAATTTCTTTTTATATACATATAAGTACCAGTCTGCTTGTATTGCTGTTAGGCGCTTTCCAGTTTTCCAAATCCCTGCTTAATAACAAACCAAAGTTTCACAGGGCCTCTGGTAAAATTTATGTGTTTACTATTTTAATATTAAGTGCGCCTTCAGGTTTTATCATGGCGATTTATGCCAATGGCGGCTGGCCGGCAAAAACTTCATTTATTATTACAGCTATATTATGGTGGTTGTTCACTTTTTTTGCATTGAAGGATGCATTGAATAAAAATTTTAAACGGCACCGCGCCAATATGTACCGAAGTTATGCATTGACACTTTCTGCAATTACATTAAGGACATTAGTGGTGTTGATGCCACTGCTCGATCTTCACTTAGCAGCAAAAAATTCTTACGCGTTGGTTGCCTGGCTCAGCTGGATACCCAACCTGCTTATAGTGGAATTATTATTAAGAAAAAGAAAGTATACGACTGTTAAAATTGTAGCTGGAGCTTGATGGAATTTTAATTGGAAGCAATACAAAATGATCTGATTTCTTGCGTCACATCACTTTTTTCTCCTGTTTTTGGGGTATATTTGTATATATAAAACTTCTATATCATGGGAACGGCAGAACTAAAATCTAACTTACATAAACTGATTGATACCATTCAGGATAGTAAAACCCTCACCATTATTTATAGTCTCATTTCCAACAGTTTTAATAACCCTCAATCTTCATTAACTCCTGCTGAAAAAAAAGCTGCTGATGAGGGATTAGATTCTATTGCAAAAGGTAACATTCATAAACATGAAGATGTAATGAATGAAATGAAAAAGAAATATCCTGACCTGCACAAGTAAGTATGAGGGAAATCATTTGGTCTGACAATGCGAAATCAGATTACGACAATAACATTGATTTTTTGCTTAGAGAATGGAGTGTCACAGAAGCGCTTCAATTTGTTGATGAAGTTGCTGCCATTCTTAAAACGCTCCCATTGATGCCTGAAATGTTTCCTGCTACCGGGTATAAAGACCTTTATAAAGGAGTAGTGTGCAAACAAATAACAATGTTGTATAAAGTAACTCCTACTACAATAGAGCTGATAAGGTTCTGGAACAACTATCAAAGTCCTGATAGACTTAAACCTGTTTAGCTACTTCATTGAAATTCCCGTTCGCGCGGATATGTAGCGTTGAAAGTGTGAAAGGTATCCGTGCGCATTAATTATTTAAATGTCAATAACTGTGTTGTGGCAAGTTTGCATTAATTTAAAAATCCCTCCCTGCTCCTCCCCC
>CAZQIC010000218.1:0-3876 GCA_964593555.1 uncultured Bacteroidia bacterium
ATCTAAAAAAAAATACGGTTACATTTGTTAAAATCAATTAATAGAACCTCCCATGAATTAGATCGCAATAGTAAAAATCACAGTTGTTAAATATAGCCAACATTTATTTAAATGGCATGCAATAATTTTAGAAGTAAAAGAATGAGTGCAATGACAAGGAAAATATAAATCAATCCTCCTAGTCCCCACCCTCCGGTAAGCAAGGAGATGAGCCACAATACAAGAAAAATCGAGATAAGTGTCCACACTACAGAGTCTCCGGTATCCTGAGAGGATGTAATATTTTTTGGTACACTTGTGGATTTTAATTTTGAAATAGAGGTGCTTTTAACTGGTAAAATGAGATTAGGTAGTTGTTCAGTTAATTTTTTCGAGATCTTGTTTTTCTCATTAATACGGCTTGTTTCTTTTTTCGGTTGTAGAATTTCCTTTGGAGGTTCTTTTAATAGGAAATTTTCTTTTGTTTCGAAGGAGGTATTCTCTTCTTTGTAATTTAAATAGGATGTAATGTCATTATTTGCTTTTTTTTCCAATGGCTTTTTTGATAGGTATTCTATGTGAAATCCATCTCTGTAATGGCGTTTTGCAATTGAGAAGCCGGTTGATTTATCGCAGGAAGTTAATGAACAAATAAGAAGAAGTATTGGAAAATAATAGATCTTTGATTTCATTGAGCTGTAAATTGTATTTAGTGGTTTAAGTAGGTAATTTGATGTGTTCATAACAAACGGTTGCTATTGATAAGTGTTCATGTGTTTCGAGCAGCGTTTCTTCTGCCCAGGTTTTTATTTCCGGATCGGTAGAATTGTTGATTATCTTTTCAAGAATAGAAATTGCCTCCTTATGCCTTTCATAAATAGCCTGTGTGTAACCAACGTTAAAGTCGTATCCAACTTTTTCATGCAATGACTGGTAATTTTTTGTTTGTTCTTCTGTCAAACCTTCAGGTAGACTAATGTTTTTTTTAGATGCCAGATCCCGGATTTTATTATTTAAAATAGTATGTGAAACAGCAAGTTTGGTTGCTAAATTCTGTACTTCAATGCTTGTTGATATGGTTTCAGCGTCTTCAGATATCTTTATCTCGTATAAGTTGTCAGAATAAAATCGAATGATATATTTAGAGTCTTCGTTGATTTCTGCATTAAGTCTCATTTCATTTGTGGTTTTTGCAATTTCAATTGGATCTTTTACGTTGGGCTTGCAGGAAAAGCCAACGCAGATCAGGATGGCGGCGGCAAATAAGTTATTTATAAGGGAAATAATTTTTTCCTTTTTCATGTTGTTGATATCCTTAAAATTTTAATTCAATAGTTATACCAATTATTTCCATTTTTTTAATGTTAACTTTTAAAGTGAATAACCAACTGCAATAATTTTTTATAAAAATCTGTTATTTAATGTGTTGCCAAACGCTCTCAAATTGTTGATAAATATCCACACTTGCGCTTCAATCAATCTTAGCTGAGGTCTGCTTGGAAATTTCTTCCACTTGGGAAATAAATTTGCCTGTATCGGTATCTGCATATGGTCCATAAGCATTAGTTACAGTGCCTTTATTGCCGTCTTCCGTAACTATTGCATACAGGATAGAACTATCGGAAGGATCGCTTTCTCCTTCAAACCTATAATAGGTTTCTATTTTAACTTGGTTCGGATTGTATTTTTGTGCGGATTTTTCGAAATATAATTGACCATTTTTTATTAAAAAGTCTTTTGAATAGCCTTTTTCTTTTAGTGTCCGCAGGCACTCAACCTGAGATGTCATTTCTTGTTTTGCCATGTTAGTTTTTATTAATAAATGGAATAATTATACCACTTGTTATTTTAGTGTCAATTTGTATTTCATTTGGATTTTTTCTTAAATAGCTTTTCTAGGATAGTTTTTTTATTTTCTTTTATGTGATTTATGTTAATAGTATTATCGACTGAGGGTTTTAAGGCATTGACAAAAGCATTCCGTAAAATATAACTAATTGCTTTCCAGAGATTGATATTTGGTTTGTTAAATTTTCCATGCATTTCTATTTTACTTGCAATCTGTTCTTTCCGTTGGTTCTGAAATATTTCTGCTGAAGCACCAACAATTGTTTCCCAAATAATTTGTTTAAAATTTCCTTCCTGTTTATTCCATTGAACAATATCCAGGTTTTTCAAAATTGGTTTAACATACCCGCCGAATTCACCATTTTTTGCTGCGAATTCAGCATAGACACTAAAGCTCCCTGCTTTTACGTCAAAATTTCCGTAGGCTTGAAGAAAGTTGTTTAATGAAGGGAGATGAACTTGTGTAAGCTCTGCGTTCAGATCGAAGGTGGGTGAATCTGCAAGAGCATCTAGTTTCAGATTCATTTTGAAATTTCCATCATACACTTTTCCCGAAGCTGTAACTGTTGAGGGTAGATTAGTTTTTTTGTTTTCCACATTTGATAAATTTTCTGCTTTTACATTTATGGTTTCCATAAAAATATCGACATTCGGACTCGAGTAAGGATCGATATAATGTATTTGTGAATTATTGATTTCAAAGTGATTCACGGTGAACGGTATCAGGTCCTCAACAATTTTTCTAAAATCTGCCGTATCCCCTTTAATGTCCTCTTTTTCATGTTTGCCCTTAACGAAATTTAGTCTACCATCTTCAATATAAACTTCGCATACAATACGTCCCTTAAATAATGCTTTCCATTGTATTGAAAGATCAATTTCCTTTGAGGAAAAAAATGGAATAGTATCAAATTTATCTTTGTGAGTCTCGAGGACTTTTTTCTGAATATTAATATGGTTAATCACATAAGCTCCCCGAATTAATGCGATATCGATGTCTTCAACATGACCGAAATAGCCATTCAGTTCAGAAAGTTTTTTATTTACATATTTTAAAACAAAATATGGTAGAAACAGTCTTATAATTAATAAAATTATGATAACAATTTGTACAATTCTCCATTTTGAATTCATAAGATCTAACCCTAGTTTCCCGTTTAGGTTTAAAAATCATGCCATAATGGAACGCCATTTGCATTGACTTATAAAAGGATGTATGGTTAAACAAAAATTGATATTTGGTTGGAGAATTCTGAAGGCTACTTGGCCCTACCTTTCGGAGCATAAAATAGCCAAACTTAGTGCAGCGCTGTCTTATTATACAATTTTTGCTTTGCCGCCAATGCTTGTAATTATTATTGGCTTATGCAGTATATTTTTTGGTCACGAAGCAATACAAGGTGAAATATTTGGAATGATCAGGCAGTATGTTGGAAATGATGTAGCCTTTCAAATACAGGAGGCGCTCACAAAAATTACGCTGCGCCACAATAATTTGTTACCTACTATAATTGGTGCAGTTACCTTACTCCTTGGCGCTTCAGGAATTTTCGGCGAGATACAAGATTCGATAAATTACACATGGGGGATAAAGGCTAAGCCCAAAAAAGGTTTGGTTAAACTTGTTCTGAATAGAATTATTTCATTTTCTATGATAATGGTTCTCGGGTTTATTCTTATGGTTTCTCTTTTTCTTAATGCATTGGTCGATATTTTGGTTGGCAAACTAAAGTCTCAGTTTGAAAATGTCCTTGTTGACGGTGTATATCTATTTAATTATATTATAATTTATTTAACAATATCGGCTCTGTTTGCGTGTATTTTTAAAGTATTACCTGATGCAAAAATTAAATGGCGCCATGTTTTGCCGGGTGCATTTGCGACAGGTTTTTTGTTTCTTATTGGAAAATTCCTCATAGGATTATATTTGTCGAACAATACAACGATTTCCGCTTATGGGGCCGCCGGTTCTGTAATCATTCTACTGATATGGGTATATTATTCATCTATAATCCTCTATTTTGGAGCTGAATTTACACAGGTATATGT
>CAZQIC010000219.1:0-3711 GCA_964593555.1 uncultured Bacteroidia bacterium
TAACATTGCAGATGTTCCCCATGTAATTGTTGTATCATATTCTTCGAATATTGTTACACCTGTAGGCGACTCATTAAAATAGTTTTCTGGGAAAGCTGGTAAGCCATAATATGCCAAACCGGTTAATGCAATTTCATTAACCACAAAATTGCAGGCAAGACCAGGCGAATTAGGGTTGTTTATTCTATCTATTAAACTTGAATAACTTCCTGCAATATAAATTTTATGATCTTTCCCAATCTGCAATTGAGGCAGATTTTCGGAATATCCAATTAATATTTTTGAATTTTGAATTAGTAAATTATCATTTGATGACAGATCCCACTGATAAATAGATGAGTATACACTTCCATACAGTTTTGAATTATCAGGGGAAAAACTAATTCCATACCATGGGCCTGCAGACGCACCAAGTATAGTAAAAGAATTGGATAATTTTCCTGTTAATATGTCAAAGTCAAACAATTGTAAATTACTATTTGGGATTGGTGTGCCATAGGCTCTGGCAAATTTTTTTCCATCAGGAGAGAATTTTCCGGTTCCAAACCCGGGAGTAATTATTGAATAACCCAAGGAGCTTATTACTGGAGTTGTACTAATACCAGAAGAGGTTAGAAGAAATGTTCTGTAAGTATTTCCGGTTAAATCTTGAGCGATCACCCAATAATCGTAACAGTTCGCATGTTTTACAGCATGGTTTATTTCTGAGCAAGGTGCAAACAGCAAATTGTTTTTTGAAATAACATCTCCTAATCCCGAATTTGCATTCATATCAACAATGCTGTAGTTGAATCCATTTACTCCTGAATTTTGATATTCATCTGTTGTAAAAATGTAATAGATAGTAGTTGAACCGGGTAGTGGAACGATAAAAGCAGCCATAGTGCTGGAAGCCCCACCAGCCAACCCCGTACCATTGGGCATAATATTATGGTTTGTGTCCCAGACAGTTTTTCCATCACAATAAAATAACAGGGAACCTGTTGTCGGATTGCTTGCTGTGGCTGTTCCTTCCATATTGTCTATTTGACCGGTGCTGATTGCAACAGGGCTTCCGGAAGAAAAATCCAAGCCCGCATGGTCACCAAAGAACCAAATATTGGTTTCGTTTTGGGCTAAGGAAACATTAGCTAACAAAATAAAAATAAAAGAAGCAGATATTGTTTTTAAATATCTTGACATTATTATAAAGGTATGAAAAAATGACTAAAATTCAAATTATTGTTTTATCAGTTTTGTTATTTCCATTTCATCAAATTCGTTGATACATTTTACATAATATATTCCAGAAGAATAGTTGGTAATATCTATAGAAAATATATTGTTTGTAGTCGCACCATTTTCCCAAATCACTTTTCCCATAATATCATATACTTTTATTTCTTTTATTGCAATTGGCTTATCGTTTCTGGTAATTGTGAGTTGAAATGAGCCATTGTTGGGGTTAGGGGCAATTTTAATATTTGCATCTTTTTGTACCTTTTGTTTACTTACAGATGTTTCGATGTTTTCCACCGGTGGGAGAGATGAATTTATTCTAAAGGTTGAAGGATTGCATTCTAAAGTAGGTTCTATATGAGCTTTAAAATCTGTGCCTGAAATTGATTTAACAGTTGAACCGGGCATAAATTTTATTTCTTTTCCTGAAGTCATATCAACTATACCAGGAGCTTCAATAGTAAAATTATTACCAACAACTAATGTTCCGTTTACGTGATAATCTAAAGGGTAATTGTTAAATGCTAATAGTGCACCCATAAATAACTGTTGATTAATACCTCCTGTATTGTCTTTAACGAATTGATAATACGAGTGTTCACTCACGGTGTTTGTTGGCTGTTTACAACAAGTTTCATCATCGTGAGCTGGAAGTGAGCAATAAAATGGTGGGCAACTTTGTATATAACGGTTATCGAAATATGCAATTGTTTCATGAATTCGCTTTTGCAACCAGTTTGCAAATTGTTCATAGGTAGTTATGATTGTACTGCCATAATTGTGATGACTAGCTGACATGCTGTTCACTTCTGCTGGTAAAGGATAAGAATTTAAAAAAGAAAAATCAGTTTTGAGTAATAATATAAACTGCGCCATTGGGGTGCAAATTTCCCCTGCCTCTTTAAATGTTTGTGTTTTTATACAATCATCTGGTTTATTGCCATCAAAAACTGACCACGCTTTACTTAGAGAATATATTTCAGAAGGGGAATTAATAAGACAATCAAATATTCCATTGTTATTCCAATCTATACCTGTTGGAAAATCTATGGGAATTGCTGATGCAATATTGTCATCTCTTCTATCCTGCATTCTTTTTGCAGTAATAACAAATTTATTTAGATATCGGATATCTTTGGTAGCACTATACATATTCAAATATCCTTCAAGAACTTGTGTATTATATCCATTAATGCTATAATTGATATTACTATACAAACTCGTCAGTCCTGCATCCTGGCTGTCTAATTCGTCAAATAGTTCACGATATTTTTGAGAAAAAATGGAATTTGAATTTTAAAAAAATAAAAAAAACAGAAAGTAAATAAGATGTTTTTTATCATGAGATTACATTTTGAAATTTAAATTTAAATTCAATGATTTTATTAATAAATTGCGGTCGGGAGTTTTGCTTTTTGTTATTTGAGATTCGCTATTATCGGCACCTATTATTCTTGATGATACTTTTGTATTAAAAACAATGCCTAAATCAATGCGTTCATTAATTTTGAATAATCTGCCAAAGTTTATTCCAGTAAATATTATTACTTGAGGACTAGGATATTCATATATAAGATCAATATTACTTTGTCCTAATGTATGTTCCACATGTCTAAATTCTTTGAAATAAAACAAAATTCCACAATCCAAATTAGCTCCAATCATCCAACGACCGTTATCACCTAAAAGCCAGTTTAAATTTATGTTGCTTTTATAAAATTTGTGATAAAATGTATATTCAACTGTTGTAGAAGTATTGCTGCTATTTGGATAGTTGTCAATATGCAAATTTTTACTTTGATAATCTGCATAACCCAAGCCAAGAGTTATTCGCCTCTTTTTTGTTTGAAAGCCCACAAATAATTCTCCTTCTCCAGCGGAGCTAATTTTTTGATCATTAAAACTTACACTGTTTCGGTCTAGTTGGTCTCTATACAAAGGATAGTACAAAAGAGTGTTATTAATGCTTCCTCCAAAACCAACAATGAAATTTTTATGTTTTTTCAAACTATCATTTTTTCCACTTGTTTCAACGTAAGAAAAGAAAGTAAAAAACAATAAAAAATAAGTAGTTAATTTTTTCATTGTTTTATTTTTTAGACTCTTTTTCAAGTAATTCAATACGTTTATTTTGTTCTATAATATAAAGCACAATTTCTTCTTGCTGTTTTAACAGTTTTGTAATCATTTCTGAAGTATTAATTCCTTCATTTGCCACTTCTTTTTCGTTAGGCATTTCACCTAAATTTATTCCTTTGTTTTTTTCTACATCGGATGCAGTAGGGATGTTTGGTAAATGACCATTTTGTTGAATAAACATTTCTATATCCTCCAGTGATTTTAGTTTGTAATTTTTTTCAAAAACATAATCTGGATGCACAAATGGAGTTTGAAGTGTAATTCTTATATCGCGTGCAAATACATATCCATCACCATACACAACAAAGTTTTTTAGTCGTTCGCGATAGCGCCAATACTTGTGAAGGTTAATTT
>CAZQIC010000220.1:0-2677 GCA_964593555.1 uncultured Bacteroidia bacterium
TTAGTTATATCGTTATTTATTAACAATTTGATTTTTAGAACTCCCCTATACTAATTATACTCCTTGCGATACAGGTACTGTAAGGTATCTCTGGAGTTTTGCCAGTGCATCTCCATCCACATCATCAGCGAAGAATCCTGGAGGAATTATTTATACTGCTCCGGGTACATATTCTGTTGGTTTAAAAGTTATGTCGGAATGTGATACGATTTATGCAGCCACCACTATAACAGTTACAGCAACGGGCACATCTACTGTTAATGTTACTGGTAATACAATTATTTGTTCGGGACAGTCTACCACATTAACAGTTAACGGTGCAATCAATAGTGTATGGACACCCGCAACAGGATTAAGTTCTACGAATAGTCTTATAGTAACAGCTACGCCTTCTTCTCCTACGACTTATTCAATTAGCGGCACGGAGAACAATGGTTGTCCTTATAACATTTCTGGGGATATTGCTGTTAATCCGGTTCCGGTTATTACATTCAGTACTAGTGCAAATACTTGTACCGGAGGAGCTGCAACTGTTTCTGCTTCCGTTGTTGGCGCTGGTACTTATACGTACTTATGGTCTCTTGCAGGGAATACAAATGCAGTAATTACAGGGATTCCCGCGGGATCATATTCTCTTGTTGTTACTGATGTAAATGGATGTTCGTCGCTTGCAACTGTTTCCGTTTCTCCTTCATTACCTCCGCTCACGGTAACACTTACTGTTTCTGATGTATCATGTAATGGGGGTAGTAATGGATCTGTTTCATCCAATACAAGTGGAGGCGGTGGTGGATATGTATATGTATGGAACAATGGAATGACTGGGAATATAATAACCGGTTTATCTGCAGGACCATATAGCCTTATTGTGACAGACGTGAATGGATGCACAACTACGCAAAATATTGTAATGAACGATCCTCAGCTACTAACGGTAACGATTTCGAGTGCGACTATTGTATGTGCAGGACAACAGGTAAACTTAACGGCAACGGCCCTTGGTGGAACCACACTATACAGTTACAACTGGAGTGCTGGAAATACCAATTCCATTTTGAGTTCCGGTATAACATCGAATACCATTTATAATATTATTGTTACGGATAACAATGGATGTACTGCAATAACAAGTACAACTATAGTTATATATCCTCCTCTTCAGGTATCATTTACGGGTCAAGATAGTGGATGTGCACCAGTCTGTGTAGACTTTTCCAATACAACCGCGAATAGTGTTTTCTGTTCCTGGGACTTTGGTGATGGAAACACCTCTGCAATATGTAATGCTTCTCACTGTTATACTTTGCCCGGAAATTATTCAGTGCTACTTACAATCACCGATGTAAATGGTTGCTCTTCAACACTTACAAAACCTAACCTGATTGCCGTGTATCCATACCCTTCAGCGGGATTCTTAATGAACCAAGGATCTTCTACAACTAATCCAACAATAACATTTACAGATCAATCATTAGGAGCGATATCCTGGTCATGGAGTTTCGGTGATGTTCTTAATTCTACATCCACGTTGCAAAATACGCAGTTTACCTATCAAGATACAGGCACATATATTGTTCGGCTTATTATAAGTAACCAGTATGAGTGTACGGATACAATCATTCAGGTTTTATATGTACAACCAGAATTTGCAATATATGTTCCCAATACTTTTACTCCTGGTGGCGATGGAATAAATGAATTGTTTTACCCTAAAGGAGTAGGGGTTGATTGGGGTACACTTGAAATGTGGATATTCGATCGTTGGGGCAACCTGATATACGAAACAACTAATCTCAAAGGCTGGGATGGCAAAGCCAATGGAGGAAAAAACATAGCTCAGATTGATTCATATGTATGGAAAATTGCAGTAAAAGATATTTTTGGATCCACGCATCGCTTAGTAGGGCATGTCAATTTGATTCGATAGGTTAAATCCTTGTTTTATTTATCCCCCTCAACTTTTTACATATTATTTAACAGTAATGTTTTTGCTGTAAACTTTATTTTCAGAAGTAGCAATAACCAAATATGTTCCGGGAGGAATATTAGAGTCCTTGTCATGAGCTGTTAATTTTCCACCAATAAGGATCAAAATTCGAGGCCTTTTTACGAATATATTTTTTAAAAGTTTTATTAAATTTTTTACTTATTAAAGCAACTCTTTTGCAACCAAAGCCATCTTTATATTAGAATGAATAATTGTTGATCGTTTTAATAGCAATCCTGGTCTCAGCTGATTAAGGCATCAACTAAAAGCCCTCCGAGTAATCGGGGGGCTTTTGAATTTTAGACATTTGCTGCTTTAAGCTATTTCGTGTCCGAAACGAATTGGTCGGCAGTAATAGATTTTTCATCCTTGAAATAAAATACCCCTCCCCAGTTATAAATTATCTTTTTATAAATAGTAGTAAGGTCGCCTTTTACTATTGTGATCTTAGTGGTTTTTCTATTTGGCTCTTCCAGGTATTCTTCCTGTTTTGATACAGAGTTAGGGTCGGCATTAGTTTTAACAACAGTTTTCGCTTCCAGTGCTGCTTTTTCAGCTGCCAGGCGTTTTGCTTCTTCTTCAGCTTTTAATTTTTCAGCAGCTTTCCTTTTTTCGGCTTCTTCAGCTGCAGTTTTGGATTTGTTTCTTGCCTCAGCTTCGGCTTTTGCAGCAGCAGCTTTTTTTCTTGCT
>CAZQIC010000220.1:2687-3356 GCA_964593555.1 uncultured Bacteroidia bacterium
AGCGGCAACAGATTTTTTAGCATTTTCTTCCGCCTTGGCTGCTGCAGCTTTCTTGGCGTCTTCCTCCGCTTTAGCCGCGGCGGCTTTTTTTGCGTCTTCTTCTAGTTTTCTTTTTGCATCTTCTTCTGCTTTTTTTCTTGCTGCCTCAAGTTCTGCGGCAGATTTATTTTTAGCCTCCTCTGCGGCTTACGCTGCGGCAGCTTTCTTTGCATCTTCTTCCGCTTTAGCTGCCGCAGCCTTTTTCGCGTCCTCCTCTGCTTTAGCCGCAGCGGCTTTCTTAGCGTCCTCTTCTAGTTTTCTTTTTGCGTCTTCTTCCGCTTTTTTTCTTGCCGCCTCAATTTCTGCAGCAGATTTATTTTTCAAATCTTCTGCAGCTTTTGCTGCGGCAGCCTTACGGGCATCTTCTTCCGCTTTCGCAGCAGCGGCTTTCTTGGCATCTTCTTCTGCTTTCTTTTTTGCAGCCTCAAGTTCTGCAGCAGATTTATTTTTTGCTTCTATTTCTGCTTTTGCGGCAGCAGCTTTACGAGCTTCTTCCTCTGCCTTAGCAACTGCAGCCTTTTTTGCATCTTCTTCTACTTTCTTTTTAGCTTCTTCCTCTGCTTTTTTTCTTTCCTCTTCCTCTGCCTTTGCCACAGCTGCTTTTTTCGAATCCTCTTCTTATTTCTTTTT
>CAZQIC010000221.1:0-1601 GCA_964593555.1 uncultured Bacteroidia bacterium
GGTTTACAGCCACGAAACGAAGAACACGACGTGGGGACCGGAAAAGGCCGTTGGCACGTCGCTACCGTTGCTTCGTTGTTGTTCAAATCCCTTTGGGTGCTGCCCCCGAGGGTTGGTTTACAGCGACGAAGCGAAGAACACGACGTGGGGACTGGAACAGGCCGTTGGCACGTCGCTACCGTTGCTTCGTCGTTGTTCAAATCCCTTTGGGTGCTGCCCCCGGGGGCTTGGTTTACAGCGACGAAACGAAGAACACGACGTAGGGACCGGGAATAGCAGTCGTACGTCGTTATCGTTGTTTCGTCGTTGTGCTCACTTGGATTGGGCACCGCAACTGGTCAAATCGAGCGTTTTGCGTTGTTCCCGGGTTGCAGTTCGTCGCGGATCCATCGCCGGGGCCAAGCTGGCTTGGGCAGGAGTTGGCGTAGCGCCGTAAAAAGCCGGTGCTCAATATCCTTGATGTCGGTCTCGGAGCCTACGTCCGGCGCGTATCGCAGAACAATGATCTGACCGGTGATGGGACTGGCCTCGGCGACGGCCAGAGCTCGACGGATACCCGGAATGCATTCCGCAATCCGGCCTACTTCGTCCAGGTTAACCTTGGTGCCACCGACGTTCGCAACCCTGTCGGCGCGACCAATCACTCGGAGTAGTTCTCCCTGCCGTTCGAGCTGATCGCCTGTTCCGCACCAAACGCCCTGTGCACTTTGCAACTCGAGGACTCCATCCTGGATGCGCCAGCGTGGATGACGACGTTCGAGCGATTCGACTTCGTACCAACCGTCGAGACGATGGGTCTTCAGCAGGATCCCCCACTCGGCGGAGGCGTAGATGACGGTGAATCGTGTCGTCGGAAACCGCTGTCCGAATCTTGCACCACAGGCGGGTCTAAGGACTTCTCCGCCCAAGGTAATCTGTACGGGATCGGGCGGCGTGTCTGACTCAGCCTCGTTCTGGATGAGGAGGTCGAGGTAGGTCGGGGTGCAGGAAAGGGCCTGCCAAGGGTTGGTTCGAGCCAGGAGCCAGGTTTGATCCCAGCGGTTGTCGAGGGAAGTGACGGAGCCGCCGGTAGCCCAAGCCTGCAACGCAGCCTGTACACCGGCAAAGCTGTCGGGTCTAAAAGGTGAAGCCCAGTGCCAGCCAATCTTGGCTGGGGTGGATCGGACCTCGGAACGAAGGGTCTCCCAGCGGCGCCAGATGATCTTGGGAATCCCTGTGGAGCCGGAGGACCGGACCCCGAGCCATGCCCCGGATCCCACGGGTGGAGATGTTTCGCTGGGGGCGTCCCCGAGAAGGACGGACTCGCCACAGTCAAGACGATCGAAGACAGGGAACAGATCGGACAGTGCCGGAGTCGGGTAAATCATCCGAAGAAGTGCAAGAAGAGTGTTTCACAACGACGAAGCAACGATCACGACGCCCGACAGCAGGTCCCTCAAGAACGTCGCTCTCTTCGCTTCGTTGCTTTCTAAACCGTTTCCCATTCAGGGCAGGAAACGGAAGTGTCTTACAACGACGAAGCAACGATAGCGACGCTGGGCAGCAAGGGCCTGAAGTACGTCGCTCTCTTTGCTTCGTTGCTGTTTAACCCGGCTCCAATC
>CAZQIC010000221.1:1701-3345 GCA_964593555.1 uncultured Bacteroidia bacterium
CAACAACGGAGCAACGGACACGACGCCGGACGACAAGGGCCTGAAGTACGTCGTTTTCTTTGCTTCGTTGCTGTTCAAATCGGTTCATGTCGAAGGCCGGGAACAGGCGTGGTTCACAACGACGGAGCAACGGTAACGACGCCGGATGGCAGGTGCCTGAAGTACGTCGTTCTCTTTGCTTCGTTGCTGTTCAAATCGGCTCCTATCCAAGGCCGGGAACAAGTGTGGTTCACAACAACGGAGCAACGGACACGACGCCGGACGACAAGGGCCTGAAGTACGTCGTTTTCTTTGCTTCGTTGCTGTTCAAATCGGTTCATGTCGAAGGCCGGGAACAGGCGTGGTTCACAACGACGGAGCAACGGTAACGACGCCGGATGGCAGGTGCCTGAAGTACGTCGTTCTCTTTGCTTCGTTGCTGTTCAAACTGCTTCGCACCGCGGATTTAAGCACAATATATTCCCTTCGTCGTTGTGACAAACCGGGCTTAGTTCGACCAGCCTCGTAGACGGTAGTAGAGCCGGCCCATCATCTCATGGAACCACATGCCTGCCAGGCGCAGATCACCCGGGTTGGGTACCAGCGTCCAGCGATTGACGGAACTTAGACGGGTCAAACCCTCGAAAGCGCACCCGATCGGTTCCACTTCAATTCCCTGACCCTCGAAGACTGCAACAGCCCGGGGAAGATGGGATCCGGAGGTGACGAGGGCGATCCGATGCCAGCCTTTCCCGGTGGCCATGGTGGCGAAGTGAACGGCCTCCTCCCGGGTGGTTGTGCTGGATTCGATTACCAGAACTCGCGTCGAGGCATGCACCCGCTTCCCCAGCCACGGCCTCAGCGCTTCGCCGTCGTGCATGGAACTGGTACCCTCAACCGGGATGCCACCGCCCAACACCAGGTTTGTGGAGAGGCCCAAGTCAACGAGCGCCAAGCCAGTCGTGATCCGGTCAAAAGACGAGTTCACCTTGAACCCGGCCGGTTCATCCGCGCTGACCGAATAACTTCCGCCGAGGACGACGATGGCGTCCACCCGCCCAAGCCGACCCGCGGCAGTCCATGTGTGGGATCGCTCGAGTGTGGACAGCAACCATGCCGACAGTGGAGTCCCGCCGAATGCCGTCAGAACGATGCAAAGACAGGCGAGGATCGCGCCACAACGGCGGGTGGGCCTCCGACAGAGGACGACGGTGAGCACCCCCATGATCAACCAGCACCAACCCAACGGATTCTCAAGGGCTCGGGGCATAGGTCAGGGAGCCCGGGACTGAACCAAACGAAAGTGGTTGCCCATAGACGCTATTTCTTGTGGTGCGCAGCCCGGATCGCGTCGATGACGAATTGCTGGTCCGCTTCGCTCAGGGAACTGGAGGAGGGAAGGCAGATACCGCGGCTATTGAGATCCTCGGCGACAAATCCTCCGATCCTCTCTGCGCTGGCGAAGAGAGGTTGGACGTGCATCGGGCGCCATACCGGCCTCGATTCCACATTGGCTCGGCCAAGGAAGCGAATGAGGTCGGGTGCCGACATTCCGAAGCGGGATTCATCCACCAGGAAACAGCTCAACCAGCGGCTGTGGAAGGTGGCATTCTCGGGCATGTCATCGGGTCCAGGTCCTGCGGTTGCGCCCGGTGCATCCGGTTG
>CAZQIC010000222.1:0-3327 GCA_964593555.1 uncultured Bacteroidia bacterium
ATAGGATTGATGGTTCCCTTATTACTTTGGTTAGGCAATAAACCATTTGGTATTTCATCATCATTGCGTCACATCTGCGCTGCGTGTTTACCATCAAAAGCTAAATTTTTTGATTACGCTTGGAAAAAACAAAGTTGGAACATTGTATTGGTGTTGGGAATAGTTGTTGGAGGATTTTTAGGAGGGGTTGTATTTAAAAATCCGGAGGATGTTGATTTAAGTGAAAATTTAAAACAAACAATGAGCCAATTGGGATTAAGTGATCTTTCAGGATTTCATCCTCAGGAGATTTTTAATTGGCAGTCACTATTAACAGCAAGAGGATTTTTATTCGTTATACTTGGAGGTTTTATGGTTGGCTTTGGAACAAGATATGCTGATGGATGTACATCCGGTCATGCTATACTGGGAATGTCGGCTTTGAATTGGGTATCGTTGGTTGCAACGGTTTGTTTTTTTATTGGAGGTTTAATCATGACACATTTACTTATCCCACTCATTTTAAAATAGCGCGATGCAGAATATAAAATTTTTTATAGTTGGAATTGCATTTGGGTTTGTGGCCATTAAAGCTGAAATAGGTTCTTGGTTCAGGATACAGGAGATGTTTCATTTTCAATCGTTCCATATGTATGGGATTATTTGCAGTGCCATTGCGGTTGGAGCAACATCTTATTGGTTAATGAAGAAATTAAATATAAAAACTAGTGAAGGTGAAACGCCTCATATAGTTCCCAAAGTATTTACAAAGGGAACTGTTATAGGTGGATTACTATTTGGAATGGGCTGGGCACTTACGGGTGCTTGTCCGGGTCCCATGTACGCTATGATTGGTGGCGGCCTTACTGTAATGGTCATTGGTTTGTTTAGCGCAATACTAGGAACTTATGTGTATGGCAATTTAAAAGATAAATTGCCACATTAATTTTTCTCCTATTTATACCATATGAAATTAGATAAATACATCGCTCGCAATGGATATACATCCAGGCGGAAAGCATATGATCTTATTGGAGAAAAAAAAGTAAAGGTGAATGGCAAGCTTGCCAATTACAGTACAGAGGTGAATCATGGTGATGTTGTACTGATAGATGAGGAAGTGATGCAAATAAAAAAATTCGTTCCCGTATACGTTGCCTATAATAAGCCGAAAGAAATTGTTTGTACAACAGAAAAAATCCTGGGCAACATTATTGACGCAATTGATCATCCCGAAAAAATTTATCCAGTTGGGCGTCTGGATAAAAATTCCGAAGGACTTATTTTATTGACCAATCACAGTGAAGTGATAGATAAAATTACCAATTCGAAAAATGCTCATGAAAAAGAATACTTGGTTACGCTGAATCATCCTGTGCGTAGTCAATTTCTTAAAGAAATTTCTGAAGGCATTGAAATACAGGGAGAGAAAACATTACCATGTAAAGTGTCCATTGAGCCGAATGCAAAAAGAATTTTCAGAATTGTTTTAACGCAGGGTTTGAACAGGCAGATCCGCAGAATGTGTAATGCGTACGATTACCAGGTAATAAAACTTCAACGTGTTCGTGTAATGAATATTACTCTGGGTAAATTAAAGCCAGGGGAGTGGAGAGATTTGACAGAAGTAGAATTGAAAGAACTATTTCGATTGATAAAATAGTCTATATATATTCAGGCCTTTCTGCATTTATCGGTTGATAATCAATTTCCTTGATGACAACTTCTTTTTGAGACGCGGGAATAGTTAGTAGGGGGGTGTGAGTATGAAAGCTCATTTTTCTTGCCATACTTAAATTTGGAACAAATAGTTTTTCGAACAATGACATTTTGGGAATTGACATCACAAGCAGGTCAATTTTATTATTCTCGCAATACAAGTTTAATCCTTCTTCAACCGAGTCGTTAACCGATAAGCGCATTTGTACGTTAGGGTAACGTACCAATTGCTCAATGTTATTCCTGAACTTCTCAAACAATTTTCTTTCGAATTCTTTTGATAGAACATAATTGGTGACATGTAAAACGGTAAGGTCTGCATGGAACAAACTCGCAAAATTTGCAAGAAAATTAAGGACAGGTATTTCTTCTTCCCTGTAAGAGGTTCCGAAAACTATTTTTTGAATTCCGGTATATAAAGTGTGCTCAGGAATCGCCAGAACAGGAACTGTGGATTCCCTGATCACATCCCAGGTGTGGCTGCCTAAAAGGGCCTCCTGGAATCCGCTTGCTCCATGGGTTCCTGCAATGATGAAATCAGACTGACATTCTGCAGCTATTTTGTTGATCTGTTTTCCAGCGCTCCCTTCACAAACAATACATTCTCCTGGAACATCATTTAAATTAATTTTTAGTGAATGAAAAAGTTCATTCTTGTGTTGTTCAAGTTTTGTTAAATGAGATTTGTGCAGCGCCTCTGCATCCGCGGCAAATTCCATTGGCTGCGAAGGCAATGTGATTGGAACCTGGTAGACATGTAAAAATGTAAGTGTTGAACCTGTCTCTTTTGCCAGGCGTACCGCGTATCGCTCGGCATTCATTACTGCTTTTGAATAATCGGTGGCAATTAAAAAGTTGAAATGTTTCATCGAACAGTGATTAAAAGCAGTTTTAAATTTTTTTTGAAACCTCCGGTCAGCATCTCCATTCCTGTGAGCATGACCGGAGGATCTGGTTTTTTAACCAATCTATCTTGGAGACTCCATCTTAGCCTTCTCTTTCTTTTTTGTTTTTTTTGACTTCACCTTTCCATCCAGGTCCATGCATTCGCCTTCTTTAAGCATTGTTCTGCTTCCGTCTTTTTTTAGTATGATCCCGTCTGTTTTAACTATAGTGCCATCAGTAAGAGTTTGGTTCGTTGTAATTTCTTTTCCTTCATGCATAACCACGGTTCTCCCGTTTTTCATTTCGCAGCAATATTTATTTTGATTCCTTGATGAATTATTTTCTGCAATTATCTGTATGGAAAATATAGTTGCGATTAGTATTGCTATTGTTTTCATTTTTTCTTTTTTATTTCGTAGTTGATATGATTTGCTATTGAACAAGGCGAATAATTGTGCCAATTGGTTTTAGTTCATTTTAATGATCTTTTATTTTTTGATTGTAGAAAATAATAGAAAAACGTGGAAATTTTTCTATGTATTAGGTGACTGGCTTTCTGTTATAATTAGGTCAATGAGGGAATAATTGTATACTTTTGTTGTCTGTTCATCATTTATTGGGGACATAGCTCAGTTGGCTAGAGCGTTTGCATGGCATGCAAGAGGTCGTGGGTTCGACTCCCATTGTCTCCACCACGCCGGACAACACCAAATACTTGGAAAGTTGTCCGGCTTTCTTTTTCTC
>CAZQIC010000223.1:0-3279 GCA_964593555.1 uncultured Bacteroidia bacterium
ATACGATTTTATTAGATTGTTTTTAACATTCTATTTTTAGAACTCCCCTAAAGAAAGAAGGAGTTACAATTATTTCTGTAACACAGCCCATTGATGTTTCCACACATGCCGGAGTATTGCAGCAAAACATTCAATTTATTTTTAGCAAATACGATAATGATTTAAGAATGCAAAAATGTGTGGATGGTATGCGGGAGAAATTGAAAAGGGGGGAGTGGCTGGGAGCAGCTCCCACCGGATATTCTTATGATCGCACTCATGGAGGGAAAGAACAAAGAATAATCATCAATGAAAGCGGCAAGGTGCTTCAAAAGGCTTTTCATTGGAGGCTGGAAGGGCATTCCAATCCACAGATTGTCGAAAAGCTAAAGGCATTAGGTTTAACGCTCCCTTTTCAAAGGATCAGTGAAATATTCAGAAATCCTTTTTACTGCGGATTGATTTCTCATAATATGCTAAATGGAGAAATAGTAAACGGAAAGCATCCTGCACTTGTTTCAAAAGAAATATTCTTAAAAGTACATCAACTCAATAAAAAAGGTGGTTATAAGCAGAAAAAAGAAAATGAGCATCTTCCGCTGAAGTTATTCGTGAAATGTGAAAAATGTAGCTCCCCTTTCACAGGCTACCTTGTAAAAAAGAAAGGCATTTATTATTACAAGTGCAATGACAGGAAATGCCATTGCAACCGGAGTGTTAAGATCATGCACAATAACTTTGTTCGGTTGCTCGATAACAAGGCAGCAGATTCTACTTATAACAACATATATAAAAAAGTATTGGAATACATTTACAACAAGGAAACCTCATCCAGTAAAGCCAAACAGGAAACTCTTTCTGTACAGTTAAAGGACATAAAAGAAAAGCTATATAAAGCTGAAGAACGATTCGCCTGTGGTGAAATTGACCGGGATATATATAACAAGGTATCTGAAAAGTTTAAGTCGGAAATAGGATCAATAGAGGAGGAGATTGAAAAATCAACCCTAAAATTATCTAACCCTGAAAAAGCTATAAATTTTATAGTGGATTTATCCTCAAAACTCCCTACCACGTGGGATTTTAACGACTATTCCCAAAAGCAGAATGTTCAAAAATTACTGTTTCCGGATGGTCTTCGGTACAATATCGAAAATGATGAATATCTAACTCCGAGATGGATTTCGCCAATCGCAGTAACTTCTTATTTGTCAACGGTTTTGAAAGAAAAAAAGAACGGGATACCAGATGATTTATCTGAAATATCCCGTTTAGTAGGAGAAAGGAGAGTTGAACGACGCAAAAAAGTATTATGAACTGGCAATTCAAGGTTGTAACAATGAGAATGGATGCTCTTCTGCCCAAACGATAAATTCATTTCAGAACATGGCCAGTGTTTATGCTGCAGAAAAGAATTTTGATAAAGCAAATGAATTTATGACAAAGGCGGTGGGTTTGTGCAAAGCAACACTTAATTCCAATAATCCGCTTTATCTATCGTCATTGTTTCTCCAGGCAGGTGTTTATACGAGTTTAAATAAGAATAAAGAAGCAGAAGAATTATATACAAAAGTGATAGATAAATATATTGAACGGTTGAATAAAGATTTTGCTTTTATGACTGAAGCTGAGAGAGGTGATTTTGTTGCTGATCTCAATGCTAAGCTGGAAACGTATTATGCCTTTGTTGCATATGCTAATCTTAACGATGAAGTTGTTGTAGGGAATATGTTTAATTACCGGTTAATAACCAAAGCACTGTTGTTAAACTCTCAGGGTGATATAAAAAAACAGCTTGCCCGAAGTAAAGATGAAAAAGTAATACAGAGTTATGCGGAACTAAAAAAGGTTGCGAATTATTTATCAAGATTATATTCTTTTACCAATGACGATATTGTTGCTTCAGGTGTAAATATAGATTCGTTGGAAGTCGTAAGAAATGGCTTAGAGAAAAAGGTCTCATCGGTATTGGCACAAAGCCAATTGGAAAAAATTACCTGGAAGGATATTCAGAAAAAATTGGGAAAGGATGAAGTAGCAATTGAAATTGTGCGTACCGAACAGGTAACTGTTAACGGAGTGAGTTATGGTGTTTTACTTGTAACTAAAACCGATCCCAAGCCATTTTTATTTTTTATGCCAAACAATGATTTGGAGGGAGTTGGAGTTGCTGATTACAGAAAAAATGTAAGAACAAAGGAAATTGATTCTGTTTCATTCGCAAGATTTTTTGAAAAAATTTATCATGTTACAGGGCCCGTAAAGAAAATATATATATCAGCTGATGGTGTGTATAACAAGATAAATATAAATACACTTATTAATCCTAAAACCGGTAAGTACATGCTGGAAGATTATGATGTATGTATGCTCACTAACTTAAAGGATATGCTAAAGCAGGATAATAAAAAGGATATTATTCCTTCTGGAAATTATGCAGCACTGTTTGGTTATCCGGATTATGGAATGGCCTTAAAACCGCCTACGCCTTTTGAGGACGAAAGCTTACTCGCATTAAGTAGGGCAGGAGCAAGGGGTAAATGGACTTTAACTGAGTTGCCTGGAACAAAAAAGGAAGTGGAGGAAATTGACCGTGTTTTAAAGACAAATAGTATAAACACAAAACTTTTTTTAGCAGATAGATCAGATGAGGGAACAGTGAAAAAATTGGATAATCCCTACATTTTACACATTGCAACACATGGCTTTTTTGAATCCAATCTTCCAAAAAATAATAATACACGCGAAGTTCCGGAAGCACTGAAACGTGCGGCTGAGAATCCTCTGCTGCGCTCTGGTGTTATGCTTGCCGGAGCAAGTAATTCTTATTCCGCGTCGTATAGCGAAGTAGCTTCATGGGAAGGGTATGAGGACGGTATTCTTACCGCATATGAGGTTATGAATCTTGATCTTGATTCAACGGAGTTGGTGGTATTAAGTGCATGTCAAACAGGTTTAGGGGAAGTGAAAAATGGTGAAGGTGTGTATGGACTACAACGCGCGTTTCTCGTGGCGGGGGCAAAGGCAGTGATCATGTCGTTGTGGTCAGTGAGTGATGATGCAACCCGTGACCTTATGATCACGTTTTATGATGCGTGGTTAAAAACAGGAGACAAGCAATTGGCTTTTAAAGAAGCGCAACTGGAAATAAAGAAAAAATACAAATACCCTTACTATTGGGGTGCCTTTGTATTGCTGGAAAGATAAAAAGGTAACCGATTTGGTACCTTTCAATGCCTTTTCAGACCTGTTATAAAAGAACAAACCCCTCAAACCATTATGATTTGAAGGGTTCTATTC
>CAZQIC010000224.1:0-3240 GCA_964593555.1 uncultured Bacteroidia bacterium
TCTAAAAAAAAATACGGTTACATTTGTTAAAATCAATTAATAGAACCTCCCATTATTCAAGTTTTATAGGAGGTAACGGAGTAGAAACAGTAGGAACTTCTGGATTTAATCCTTCAGCTATAGGAGGTTTTTTAGAAATTAATGCCGCAGGTGAAGCCTATATTACGGGCAATACGGCTTCGCCGAATTTTCCTTCTACTCCCAGAACATATACTCCTGTGAAAAATGCAGGCATGGATGTATTTGTTTTAAAAATGAATGCTGCGGGTACCGCACCTATATTTTCTACCTTTTTAGGGAGCGGGGGAAATGACAATGCAGGAGGAATTAAATTAAAATCAAATGGAGATATTGTAATTGCGGGCATTAGTTCATCTACTGCATTTCCTACTACCGCCGGTTGTTACAAGGCTGTTGGAACAACTTCTCCGGAAGGTTTTATTGCGATATTAAATTCTAATGCTACAACATTATTAGCATCCACACGTATTGGCGATCAAAGTACCGTGGTATCCGGGGTTGATGTGGATGTAAATGATAATGTATATATAATAGGATACATCATGAGTAATACTCAGTTCCCAATTACTGCAGGAGCATTTCTTGGATCATTTGCAATTACAGGAGTCAATCTTCCTTATTGTCAAAAATACAATCCTACATTAACTACACTTAGCTACTCTACATTTATAAATTGTTTTAATGGCCATTATTTGTTTCCGACAGATATTGAAGTTGATCAAAATGGGTACGCGCATGTAGTAGGTTATAAAGGTGCAGGAAGTGGTTTTAACAATTGTGATTTTACTACTCCCTGCAGGTATAATTTTGGTGTTCTGAATAATCCTTTTAATATGTACACCTGGTTTATTGTGTTGAATCCTACGGCTACTGCTGCCTCTTATGCTGCTTACCTTGGCGGTCCGCAGGTATCCTGGGGCGGATTAAATCCTAAAATAAAAATCATTACCGACTGTACTAAGGAAGTAGTGATCTCTTTTGAAACTTCCGACCCTTTGGTAAAAACAACTCCGGGCGCCTATCAAACCAGCAAACTCAATGGTGGCAATCCAAGCATAGGAAATCACATTATGCAGCCTGTTGTTACCAGGTTTAAAGAAATTGTAAATGCAGGCTTCACTATACAAAGCAATGTTCAACAATGTAATACAACGTATACTTTTGCAGATACTACTTCACGCTGCGGGTTAATAATTCCTTCAGAGCCGGCAACTGTTACCTGGAGTTTTGGTGATGGAAATTCAGCAAGCGGTACAAATGTAAACCACACGTATGCAGGGAGTGGTACGTATTCAGTTACTATGTTTTATGCATGTCCCAGGGATACTGTGGTACATGTTGTAAATGTCAGCAACGTACTAACACCAACAATTACCATTAGTTCAGTTAACAATATATCATGTAATGGTGCCAACGATGGACAAATAACAGTTTCTGCTCAAACAGCGAATGGTTCACCAAGCTATAGCTGGAATACGGGTGCAACCACTAATTCCATATCGGGATTAAATGCAAATACCTATAGTGTTGTTGTAACAGATGGTACCGGATGTACTTCAACGGCTTCTGTAATTATTACAGAACCTGCGCCTTTGACTTCTTCTACGATAGTTGTTACAAATGTTTTATGTTTTGGCACTGCCAGCGGCACAATAGTTATTCAGCCTACAGGTGGAACTTCACCTTATTATTATACCTGGAGCAACGCAGCCACTACCAATGCAGTAAATAATCTTATTGCAGGCCAATATACTGCGACGGTTTCGGATTCACACGGTTGTTTTTTTACTCAAACAGTAGTAGTTACAGAACCGGCAGCGTTAACAATTTTAATTACTGCAGACACCGCTATTTGTGGTCAACCGAATGGAAGTGCCCTGGCAATTATTAATGGAGGTACACAATCTTATTCTTATCTGTGGAGTAACACGAGTACAACACAATCTATTTCCAATATTGTATCAGGTGTTTATACACTTACTGTTACTGATGCAAATAATTGCATGGCTGTTCAGTCGGCAACAGTAGAAAGTTTATCACCCGGAGTTGTTGTGAGTTTTAGCACTACAGCAGCAGAAGGCTGTGCGCCACTTTGTGTTACATTTAGTAATACCGGTACTGATGGTACTTTATTCTGGAACTTTGGTGATGGCTCAACATCCTCGGTTAACCATACGCAACATTGTTATACTGTTCCCGGGCTCTACTCGGTTTCATTGACAGTTACTGATATTAATGGTTGTATTGCTACTATAGTAAGAACAGATTATATTACTGTCTATTCATTACCAACAGCGGATTTTACAATTTTTCCAAAGGAGCCAACTATTTTCGATTCCCAGGTAAGTTTTTACGATCGATCAACTGATGCTGTTCAATGGAGCTGGCACTTTGGAGCTGGCACATCTGCAAACAGCAGTTTACAAAATCCAACGCATACCTATTCTGATACCGGAACATATTGTGTAACACTCAAAGTAGCCAATGCTAATTTATGTGAAGATTCTATTGTGTACTGCCTGAAAATAAATCCGGAGTTTAACTTTTATATTCCCAATTCATTTACACCTAATGGTGATGGTAAAAATGATTTCTTAATGGGATATGGTTCCGGCATTACAGAATATCAATTGTGGATTTATAATCGTTGGGGGGAATTAATATACACTACCGGAAAAACTGCGAATACAGAAACTGCAATTGGCTGGAACGGTAGTTATAATAACAATGGCAAAACGGCACAGATAGATGTATATGTTTGGCGGGTGGCCCTCACGGATAACCTGGGCAAGCAAGATGCTTTTACAGGTCACGTCAATCTTATACGATAAGGCAAGAAGCTCAATCCAGGTCCTATCTCCTTCAATAAAAAAATCCATTGTAAATATTGTGTCTACAATGGATTTTTTTCAATTTGGTTTCCGATTTATCTCTCGAAATATAATGAAGGCAGACTAGGGCTTCCCGATACTTCGCTTATGCTGCGATCGGGATAAACTTCTCACACTAGTTTTGCTAACGCAAAACGCCCATGCAAAGCATGGGCGCTCGTTCAACTGCGTTGTCCGACTAGGGCTCGAACCTAGACTCTACTGGACCAAAACCAGTCGTGTTGCCAGTTACACCATCGGACAATCTTCCATTTTTTGTCAAAAACAAGGTTTTGGACCGGAAATGGGATTGCAAAGATAGGAATTCTATGTTTTGCACAAAATTTTA
>CAZQIC010000225.1:0-3199 GCA_964593555.1 uncultured Bacteroidia bacterium
CTGTCTGGTCGAGTAGAAGCCATTTTCGGCTTCATATCGAGACCCGTGCGCTGCATATTTCGATACATTTTTGCTTAGGCGAAAAACACTCAATATGACCCAGCTTTCTCAATGAATTATGAAAGAAGTCTAAAAGCTGCAAATGACCGCGGATAATTTTACTTTTTGAATAGCAAAATACAATTATTGCCATCACCTATCGTATGTTTAGACATTTTAGCGAGTAAGATCCTCCAGCTTCTTCTTTGCCTGTAAAGCATAAAAACCATTCGCATTTACTATCTCGTTTAATTTAAGAGTGGCATCTTTAATATTATTTTCTTTTATCAAACACAAGGCATAATACCAGTTGGCTTCCTCACCGAAAAAATGATCCTTAACCAATTTTGTCAACCTGTTTTTTGCACCCTTGGTATTATTTAAATTATACATACATAGTGCAGAATAAAAAAGTGCATTAATATCTTTCTCGTTGCTCTCCACCAATATCTGCAATTCATTGTATGCATTGGAATAATTTCCCGCGCTAAAATATTCCAGCCCCTTGTTCAGCATCTCAATAGCTACTTGCTGGCGATCATCCAGGTTACTATTACTAGAATTATTTTTTTTTTCATTGGGAGATGGAACGTCCCTTAAAATATTTACTTCTACACCGCTTTTATAATAAAGTTTGCGTGCGTTAGCAACTTTGCAGTTATGTAAATAAATTATTTCATCATTCGCCGGGACCACTATCAATGGGAGTTTATCCGGTGGAGATGCCGGAGAGGAAGGCTGTAAAAACAATTCCTTGCTCTCAATTTTTTCCATAGGTGCGACTCTGGTGATCACCGTTGGAGTTGGCGCAGGGCCCACTTGCACCTGCTGCTTATTTTTAATAATCTCATTTATGTCGGCTTGGGTTAATTCTTTTTTAGCAACCGGCTTACTAAGCGGTTCAGGCTGTAGTACTGTTTGAGGAACACTAGCGACTTTCCCATTATAATTATTCATAAAATAATAAATGCCAAATGCTACTGATGCGACCAGTGTAGTATACAAAAATTGCTTGCCCCTGCTCCTGCCCTTCGGTTTATTTGAAGTGCCAATTGACTTATCGATCCTATTATGTATATCATCTATATCTGCAGCAACAATGGGCACCACCATGGAACCTTCAATGGCCAGAGAACACAACTCACAATCAACAAGGTGTTTTTCAATTTTATGCTTAAGCTCCTTCTCTGTGTTGCCGCCCACATACAACCCTATCATATCCGCAGTAAGACAAGGATCTTTTTCAAATATTTTATTTAATTGGGATGTTTGCATATTAACCTGATGATAATTGAATTTTTAAATTTCTTTTTCCATTTTGTATATAGCTTTTTACTTCATTGGCTGTAAATCCGGTTTCGGATGCTATCTCATCGTAACTTTTGTTATCAAAATAAAAAAGACGAACACATAGTTTTTGTTTATCAGGAAGTTTTTCAATGGCCAGTTCCAATTCTGTATATTTTATTTCTTTTAGTTCGTGTTCTTTCTCTTCTATTTCTTCGTCCGGTTCTTTTAAGTATTCATTTCTTCTTTCGGCCTCAACTGTTCTTTTCCTAAGTTCCGAAATACAAAAATTACGGCTTACAAAAGTGAGCCATCCTTTAAAGTATTGTACATCCCTTTTCTGTAACTCATCAAATAATTTTTCAAAAATTCTTATTACCGCATCCTTACTGTCATCCCTGTCTTTAAAATATTTATAGCAAACCCCAAGTACCAGATGCGCATAACGCTTGTACAATACACCAATCACCTTTTTATCAAGGGTTTGTTTGTATTGCAAAAGCAATTCTTCGTCGCTGGGATCCCGGTTCTCTTTCATTATTAAACGGGGGATCTGAAGATTAGACGTTTGACTTTAATTGATTCCATAAATAATTACAACAAATTAGTAAAAATTGCTGTTATATCATTTATAAATACAAAACAGCCTTTCCTTTTTTGCCTCACCCTTGGCCCCTCTCCAAAAGGCTAATCTCTGCACACATCTTTTGGAAGGCTTGATTTTATTGCTCTTTTATTTAATCGCCTCATCCTAACCTTCTCCAATGGAGAAGGGATTGATAGTAATAAAATCAAGCCTTCACACATTAATCATAATAATTTTGTGGCAGAGATTAGCTCCAAAAGGAGAGAAACATATTGGCATATTTTGTTTTTATAAATGGTATTATATCGGTATTTCAAAAACATTAAGAGTATTTGTGGAATTATTATCCCCAAAACGTCATCAATACAAACAACATTTAAAACCACAAGCCATGAACGCGATAACTAAATACATACTGATAATTCTGCTGGGCGGGTTATCATACATACAAGCACAAACAACAGCAACTATCAGAGGTACTGTACTCGATGAAAAAAAGCAGCCCTTGTTTACCGCGCTGGCAAAAATTTATTCCGATAGTATTTATGTATCAGGAGCAGACGCTAACCTTGATGGGATTTACAATGTAAAAAACCTTAACCCCGGAACTTATAATGTGCATATAAGTATGATGGGGTATCAGACACAAATAATAAGAGATGTGAGAATACTAGCGGGACAAACTGAATATATTGATGTAACACTTCAGCCATATACAAAAGAGCTCCCAATGTTTGTTGCCAGGCCGCACATTAAACCCATTATTGATAAAGACTTTGGAAATGTAAAATATATACCATTAGAAGATCTTAATCATAGTGTAGCTCCAAAAAACAACACTGTAGGACTTATTACCAGTACAAACACTGATATGATACCAACTGATGACGGCAAAGATGTTTATACACGCGGCAGCAGAAGAGGTACCACACAATTTATTGTAGATGGAATGAAGACAACTAATTTCAACGTTCCATCACAAGCCATAGGAGGTTTAGTAATTGTTCCCAGCGGTATCCCCGCCGAATTTGGTGACCTTACAGGTGGCGTGGTAATTATTACAACAAAAGACTACATGATGATGATGCGTCAAAAAAGAATGATGTATGAAGATTATTATGCCGAACTGGAATACAAAAATAATTTCCTTACTAAACCTTTAACCGAAGTAAAGAAAGATGAAAGCACAGATGAAATAAAGAAAGTGCCGGAAGAAATTAAATAAAATCCCTGCCTCAAAGCAAAGTGGTCTTTCCGCCTCAGGCGAAAGGCTGCTTCGCTATTTTT
>CAZQIC010000226.1:0-3069 GCA_964593555.1 uncultured Bacteroidia bacterium
AACCTTTACTAATTATAAACCAGCGTATTAATTACTTAACTTAATGACATTGCCCAGCCGGGGTCGAACATCATACGATAATGTTAATTCAGACATGATAATTTTTCAGCAAATTTTAGTTTAAGAGTGCAGTTTTTATATCATCAGACATGAAAATAATAGCTTAGTTTTTTTTGAATCGCGCGGGTGGTTTGCATACATTGTAAAAAAAATCTATGCAAACATCTCCTCTGAAAAAAATATTTTTTCTTTTTTTAATTTCTCTTTGTTCACTTTCATTCTCTCAACTGCCAATTGATTCACAAGGCTGGACTATTTTAACTCCTTCATCTGATAGCAGGGTGATATTTGTCAGCAGCTCTTCCGGTAGCGACAGCAATACCGGACTTTACTTTCTGTCTCCAAAAAAAACCATTGCTGCAGGACTTGCTTTATTAAGAGATGGCTTCCCTGATTATTTGCTGCTGAAAAGAGGAGATGTTTGGTACGAAAGTTTTGGTGTTTTTAATAAAGGCGGGCGTGGTGCCGCAGAGCCCATAGTTATCAGCTCTTATGATCCTACTGGGTCGCCTTGTTCTGCGCGTCCGCTGATTAAATCAGGAAATGACGATGGCTTTAAAACCCAAGGCGGAATATCTTCAAAAAAAGATAACATAGTACTTCTTGGGATTCATTTTTATGCAAACAAGCGTGATCCTAAATCTCCCGAGTATGATCCAAGTGTTCCGTCTACCGTTGGTCTTTCGATTCGTAAACCTTCTGAAAATATTTTAGTCGAAGATTGTGTAGTAGAGTTTTACAAGGATAATGTCCAGGTTATATCTGTTCCTGCCAATGGTGCGATCAAAAATTTCAAAATGCGTCGGTCTGTTTGTGCTGATGCTTACTCAAGTACTAGTACTAGTGCTCATGCACAAGGTGTGTACATTGATAAGGTGCATGGTGTTTTGTTTGAAGAAAATATTTTTGATCACAATGGATGGCATGATACAATTGGTGGAGCTGCAGCCACTATCTTCAATCATAATTTTTACATACAATATAGTGACTCTTCAATGCATTGTAAGGATGTAATAATAAGGGGTAATATAATTGCACGCGCATCAAGTCATGGTTTGCAACTAAGGCCTGGCGGCATTGCGGATAATAATCTTTTTTTGCAGAATGGATTAGCCATGTTTAATGGCAGGTATTTTCCTTCTACAACTACTAACAATGTTGTGCTCGATGGAAAGAATATTGCGGCATCTTCAAGGGGAATGGGTATCGAAATAAAGCGTAACGCACATGCTATTATTGCCAATAACATTGTTGCGCATAAAACAAATGTCAATGTGGGAGATAGGTACGCCTATGAAATAAGATATAATCCATATGAATATGAAGTTCCGGTATCGCATATAGAATTCAAAAACAATATTGCATATAATTGGAGAGGCCCTTGTCTTGATGTTAACAGTATGCCTGTTTCCGGAGATACATATATTGTGGAGCAAAATGAGTTTCACAATTTTCATAATAATTACCTGGTGAATAATATGGGAGCAACAATACCCCCGGGATTTCAATACTCAAAAAATACATATTATGATAATGCAGCAGTCAATAAATGGTTTAGGGTAGGATCTACAAATTACGATACAGCAGGTTGGAAGAATTTGTCAGGAGAAGCCGGGCCAAAATTTCAACAAATTAATTATATCGATCCGAATAGAGACATTGCTTCATATCAAAGTACGCTTGGCGGTGTGGCAAGTCTTGAAGAATTTTTACTGGAAGCACGCAAGCAATCCAAATGTAATTGGAGAAAAGAATATACAGCTGTTGGTGTAAATAATTACATACGTAAAGGCTTTTGTAAAACCAATCAATTACCTACTGCTACTTTTAGTTATAAAATGTCGGGATACACCGTGCATTTTTCTAATAAATCAATTGATGCTGATTCTTCTTATTGGTATTTTGGTGATGGTAGTACTTCAAATTCAAAAAATCCCGAACATAAATATGCATCAGCCGGGGTATATACAGTTACTCTTGTAAGCGTGAATAAATGCGGCACACAATCAAAGGTGTTGATTGTTAGTGTTACCCCTTCAATCAATAAAAACAGAGTTGCATTGAGCAGGGATGTTGTTAAAATTTACCCTAATCCGGCAAAAGATGATTTGACAATTGATATAGACAATACATTAGGTTATGATGAGAATGAAAAAGTAGAAATCAAAATTGTAAATATACTTGGGCAGGAAGTGAAAACAGTTAGTTCATTCATTGGAAATGCAAATAGCCAATCTGTAGATATTCGGGATTGTGTTCCAGGAATATATAATACAATAGTGTCAATTGGGGAAGACTGCTTTTTTAAGACCATCATAATTGAATAAGGGATATAATGAAAATAAAAATATATCTGTTTATTATTTTACAAATAAACATATACTGGATTTTAAACGCTCAAAAATTAGATTTAGCGGGAATAAATATTGGGCCAAACGGACTAAAGGTAAGGTCTGTAAAAGTACAATACCAGCCGAATTTTTATAAGAGTGGTTCTACTTGGATTACAACGGAAACCTTTTATGATGAGAATTATTATCATAAAACAAAGCACATAATCTATTATAATGATACACTTGCAGGAGTATACATATATATTTATGATACGGTCAACCTACTTAGCAAAACTGAATATTATGCATATAACCAGCAGTTATCCGGCACACCACCGTATACTGAATTTATGTACTATGACCAGGATAATAAATTGATAAAATCAGTTACTGATTATACAATAGAGAAATATGGTAAAAAGGACTATTTCACATTATTTTCATATGATGAAAAAGGGCGTTTAATTGAAGAGAAAGAGATTGTTGATACCAACGAAATAAGAACTACCCGATATAATTATGATGCATTAAACATTCTTACAGAAAAACAGGAATATTGGTTATCGGTTACTAAAACGCACCGTTGTGAGGCAATGGATACAATTAAATATTCATACGATAAATTAGAGTTTATACCGAATAAGATATTAAGAACATAAAGTTAGAAAAAAGTTTG
>CAZQIC010000227.1:0-3055 GCA_964593555.1 uncultured Bacteroidia bacterium
AAAGAGGAAGGGATAATAGTAAGTTTCTGAATCAGAGGTACGGTTATTTGTTTTAAGACTTGTTACGATTGTTTTCAACTGACGTTCCACTAAAGTCTTCGACTCCGCTCAGCCTGCCGAACGAGTTGTCACACTGAGCGGTCCCGATAGCTATCGGGACGAGTGCTTGCAAAACCTAACCAATTCACTACTCTATTATCGTATACTTCTCATAGGCTTCGGTTCTGTAGCACGAATTAAAATGCCACCACTCTGTTGTTATCCCCATAAAACCGCCTAGTTCCATTACATCACGTAATAATTTTCTGTTCAACAACTGAATGCGAGTTAATTTTCCTTCATCTAACATTCTGTCTTCTTCTCTCGGATAAGCTAACTCACCAAAATAGTCGTAAGGTGTTCCCATATCTAATTCTATTCCCTGTTCATCAATTATACTTACATCCACTGCAGCACCAAAATTATGGAGAGAGCCATTGTTTGGATTGGAAACGTACTTAGATTTTTCGAAATAGGGTACATCAATGGTGTCCCACATTTTACGTTGTATGCTGCGGGCGCGCACAGCATCAAAAACAATTAAATTGTAAAAAGGAAACTTCGCTTTTAAAATTTTTTGAGAACAGATTAACTTTTCAGCAACATCAGGTTGTAGGTAACATTTATCAAAATCGCCATACATATCTATTCCTAAAAAATTATTGCTGGTTGAATATTTTAAATCCACCACAATAGTTGTGTCGAGCTCTTTTACATCCACAAGTCCAGCAGCTAAAATGCGACTTTCAATTTCGCTTATCACCAAAGGAGTAGGAAGGTAAATACCTTTTTCTACGGAATCTTTCAGAACAGGAACCATCTCTTCTTGTAAAGTAGGAGCAGTAACTACTTCCAAGTTTCCCCTATTTTCCTGCACAAAGTAATTACATGCTTCAAAAGAGCATATAATTCCACTTAACACGACAGAAAAGGCTAAAAATTTCTTCATTTATATTAACAAAGTTAAACATTCTATAATTCTTGATTACTTTTGTATAAATGCTAAACAAAGCTTCTAAAGTATTAATGATTCGTCCGGTTAATTTCGGATTCAATTCTCAAACGGCTGAAAGCAATTCCTTTCAGCAAAAAACAGAATCGGATACTGCTGAAACAATTCAATCTAAAGCACTTTTGGAATTTGATGCCTTTTCTAAAAAGTTGATTGATGTTGGAATTGATGTGATTATTTTTGATGATACAGATAGTCCACATACCCCCGACTCTATTTTTCCAAACAACTGGATTTCCTTTCACGAAAACAATGAATTGGTTTTATATCCTATGCTTGCCGAAAACAGAAGACTTGAAAGAAGAGCTGATATTCTTTCTGAATTCAAAAAAAACAACAGCATTTTTATAGATTTGACAAAATACGAAAATAAGAAAATGTATCTGGAAGGAACAGGGAGTATTGTTTTTGATTATACCCACAAGGTTGCGTATGCAAACAGTTCTCCGCGTACCGAAAAAATGTTATTCGAACAATTGTGCAAACAACTGAATTTTGAAAGTGTGTTTTTTAAAGCAGTTGACAAAAACGGAAATGATATTTATCATACCAATGTATTCCTTTGTATTGGAAACGGCTTTGCCGTTATTTGCAACCACTGCATCCCAGATAAGAATGACCTGAAAAGAGTGATTGATTCACTAAAAGCTACTAAACACGAAATAATTCTAATTTCAGAGGAACAAATGAATTCATTTGCCGGCAATATGTATCAATTGTATAATTTCAAAGGAGAAAGTTTTATTGTGATGAGTGAACAAGCATTCAAATCATTAAACCGAGATCAAATAAAACAACTGGAACAATACGGAAGTTTGTTATATAGTTCGCTTTACACCATTGAAAAGCATGGCGGTGGCAGCGCACGTTGTATGATTGCTGACATCAGAAGTTAATCGCGAGGGTTCAATCGCGATGGCGAGCAAGCCTCGCCATTGGGAGTTGGGAGAATTTAGATAGTAGATTTATAAAATTAGTAATTCGTATATTCGTAAAAATTAGTTATTCGTTGATATGGCTTCATTTGACATTGTAAATAAAGTAGACGCACAATTGCTTGACAATTCAATCAATATTGCTCGCAAAGAAATCATAAATCGGTTTGATTTTAATGGCTCGAAATCCGAAATAACCTTGGATAAAAAGGGAATGTCGGTTCACATCACTACAGAAAACGAAATGCGTGTCAACTCTATTATTGATGTGATTCGCCAACGTATGATCAAGCAAGGCTTAAGTCCACTTTGCCTCGACTTTAATAAAGAGCATTATGCTTCAGGAGTTTTAGTCAAAAAAGACATCAAAGTAAAAGAGGGCATTGACAAAGATGTGGCAAGAAAAATTGTGAAAGACATCAAAGATTCAAAACTAAAAGTACAAGCACAAATGCAAGATGATCAAGTGCGTGTTACCGCTAAAAAAATAGACGATCTGCAAGCAGTAATTGCTTTAATGAGAAGCGGACAATATGATTTGCCTTTGCAGTTTATTAATATGAAGTCTTAATTCAACCTAAAGAAGAAAAAGAAAACCGCAGCAGCAGAGTTTGTAAGATTTTTGGAATCCTTAGCATATCCAATAGTAGAATAATTGCTATTCTGCATCGTTCCATCCGATTTAATATAACCCATTGTAGAATAGTTTTTATCCTGAACGGTTCCATCTTTCTTAATGTACCCCAAGGTCATATAATTTGAATTTTGAATCGTTCCATCTTGTTTTATATATCCTATTGTAGAATAATTATTGTTTTGAACAGTTCCGTCATCTTTTATATATCCAACCGTTGAATAGTTTTCATTCTGAACGGTTCCATCATCTTTAATATAACCAACAGTTGAATAATTGCTATTTTGAATAGTTTGTGAACTTGCCTGGTTTGAAATCAAAGCAAAACAAACAAATGCGAAGGAGAAGATTAATTTTTTCATGGTAAATAGTTTTATTTATATCAAATATAAGAAATTAAAACAATTTGGGCAAAAACACAATTAATCCTATTAT
>CAZQIC010000228.1:0-3030 GCA_964593555.1 uncultured Bacteroidia bacterium
AATTGAATTGGTTAGAGATTTTTCTATCGGGGGTAAAGGTGAGAAAAAGTTTAGGAAACTTCAGTTTAGAGATATTTTTATGCTTGAAAAAATATTGGTATGAACTTAAGATTAATAACTTTTTGCTTAATCCTTTTAACCCCTAAATTATTTGCCCAATTGCCGCCGGTGATCAGTGCTCCTTTTCCGGAGATACCAACCAGGGACATAATTAATACAAGTTTTGAAATTAATCCTGCACCAAATGTGGGTAGTTGGAGTGTTATGGCTGGTGAAAATGGAACCGGGGCAACCAAGATCGCTGGGTGGAAATCAACTCACCCTACTTATGGTGGAGTTACAAACCCATTAGAAGTTTGGGATGCAGGGTTTGATGGAGTTTTCCCACCTACCGGAGGCGGAAATCAATTTGTTGAGATCAATCTCGATGCTTCTGCTGCTCTTTACCAGGATGTTTGTTTAACAGCCGGTGATAGTATTTTTTGGCTGGCTCATCACCGGGGTCGTACTTCTGCAACTGTGGCCGATTCGGCAGAATTTTTTATTTCTAATCCAGCAAACTGGACCGCCGCTACAGTTACTTATACAGGCGCAAAAAATTATAGCCAGTTTTTGGCCACGTCATCAGCAGCAACACCAACCAATGGTACAGCGGTAGGAGGAGGCTGGGCGCTCCATTCAGGTCAATGGGTTTGCAGTACTACAGGAGCTTACCGTGTGGCGTTTCAGGCTGTTTCAACTGCAGGTGGTAATGTTGCAATGGGAAATTTTATTGATTCTGTTGTAATTGCTGTTTCTCCGCAGATCACGTTTTTAGCAACTGATAATGCAAGCAGGATCAACGCGGAAGTATTAGGTGAGGATAGTGTTTATTATTTATCACTTGCAATAAACGGTACATTAAGATCAGCTGCTGATGTCACAATTTCATTAGGATCTTCCAGCGCATTGTCCGGGGCGGATTTTACAGTCGGCTTACCCTTTTCAGGAACTGCTGGCTTAGCAGTAACTGGGGTTACGGCAACTAAGTCCGGAGATGATATTATCCTTCATTTGCCGGCGTTCTCCTTTAATATAAATGAACCTAATCATTATATAACCGTTCCCTTGAATTTGGGTGATTTAATTCCCGAGAAAACAGAACAAGGTGACTTTTATATTAAGCAGACGCAGGGCGGGGGTCTGCCAAATGGGCTTTACAGGCTAAAAATAGGTGAAGGATGCGTGACAGGCGCTCAAAACTCTGTAAGTCTTACGGTTATTGATAATGAGGAACCCGCAGCCTTGGAGATTCCTAATATTTTTACCCCTAATTCAGATGGCAAGAATGATAAATTTGTCATTTTTAATAAATCCCTCCAGACATATGACCTGAAAATATACAACAGGTGGGGGCAGGTTGTTTTCACTTCAGTTAATGGTGATAGCCATTGGGATGGAAATCTTTCAAACGGCAACCAGGCATCCGATGGTACATATTATTATGTTCTCAAAGTGATGGACTATCTGGATAAATCAGAAAATTATACGGGTTTCCTGACCCTAATTCGATAAATATAAATAAATCACCTTTTAGCCAATGAATTTTAACCATGAACCTGCCTCACACAAGATCTATTTAACATAATGTTATGATTCAAAGGTCTGGCCCGAACCCCCTTAAATAGAAAAATTTAAATTTTTTTTAACTTTTTATTGTTAATAATAAAAATTTCATACCTTTGCCCTCCCCAAAAAACTGGGGTTGTAATTATTTTGATGTGTTAATTTTATTAGAAAAGGATGCCAACTATACAGCAATTAGTGCGTAAAGGCCGGACAAAAGAAACTTATAGAAGTAAGTCTGCTGCCTTAGATTCTTGCCCTCAACGCAGAGGTGTTTGTACTCGTGTGTATACCACTACACCTAAAAAACCAAATTCAGCAATGAGAAAAGTTGCGAAGGTTAGGTTGACTAACAGTGAAGAGGTGATCGCATACATTCCTGGTGAAGGACACAACTTGCAAGAGCACTCAATAGTGCTTCTTAGAGGCGGTAGAGTAAAAGATTTACCTGGAGTTAGATATCACATCGTTCGCGGTGCGCTTGACACTGCAGGTGTAGAGGGAAGAAACCAAAGAAGATCTAAATACGGAACTAAAAAAGCTAAAGGAGCTCCTAAAAAATAAGTTGTCAGCATGAGAAAGACGAAAGCCAAAAAGAGAAAACTAGTACCTGATCCAAAGTTCAATGATATTTTGGTTACAAGGTTTGTAAATAACTTAATGTATGACGGCAAGAAATCTCTTGCCTATGGTGTTTTTTATGATGCCATTGATGCGGTTGAGAAAAAAGGGGAAGCAGATGCATTGAACCTTTGGAAAAAAGCATTGGAAAATGTTACGCCTGCAGTTGAAGTAAGAAGCCGCAGAGTAGGTGGAGCTACTTTTCAGATTCCACAGGAGATCAGACCAGAGAGAAGGTTGTCAATGGGAATGAAATGGTTGATCGAGTACGCAAGAAAAAGAAATGAAAAATCAATGAGCCAGAAATTGGCCGGTGAAATTATAGCTGCTGCAAAAGAAGAAGGTGCTGCTTTCAAAAAGAAAGAAGATACTCACAGAATGGCTGAGGCAAATAAAGCATATTCACATTTTAGATTTTAATTTTTAAGAAGGTCCATTAACATGAGCGATTTAAGATATACAAGAAACATAGGGATTGCAGCCCACATCGATGCAGGTAAAACAACTTGTACGGAGCGTATATTGTATTACACTGGTGTTAATCATAAAATTGGTGAAGTGCATGATGGAGCTGCAACAATGGACTGGATGGTTCAAGAGCAAGAGCGTGGTATCACAATCACTTCTGCAGCTACAACTTGTTTTTGGAAATACAGGGACAATAATTATAAAATTAATATTATTGATACTCCCGGTCACGTTGATTTTACTGTTGAGGTAAATCGTTCACTTCGTGTACTTGATGGATTGGTGTTTTTGTTTTCTGCAGTTGATGGTGTTGAACCACAATCTGAAACAAATTGG
>CAZQIC010000229.1:0-2978 GCA_964593555.1 uncultured Bacteroidia bacterium
AAAAAAATACGGTTACATTTGTTAAAATCAATTAATAGAACCTCCCTTAAACAACACAATTCTGGGAAAGTCACATCTACAAAGGCATTTATCCCTTGGCTTGTTTGTTTAGTGGAGCGTTTTGAAACGTTTAAAAATGCCCGTGAGCGGGAATTATATTTCAAAACAGGATCGGGAAGAAGATATCTGCAAACGATAAAGGAAAATTTTATAAGAGAGGTCGCTACTAAACCGGATATTTCAGATGAATTACCTGGATTCCGTTTTTTTTGTTTAAATTATTGACGACAGGAAGTTAAAATGAACAGAGAAGCCCATCTTTGGGTTAGATATTTGCCACGTTCTATATTGTACTGAATACTTTCCGGAAACAGCAGTTTTTGAACATTTTGCTTTTGGTAATATCCAATTGAGATGGTAATGCTTTTCATGATGCGAGATTAAAAGCAATAACCGATTGTGACCTGGTGCTATTTATTTTTTATGAGGTAAAAATAGTGCGGGCCGGCAAGAAGAGTAGTGAATTCGTAGGCTTAATGTAACCTTGTAGCGGCAATTAGTCTTTATATATTATAAATGAGATTTTCTATTTCTTCTTTAGTTTTGCCAAGTTTAATTTGAAGCCTTCCTATCATTTCGTCTTGCTTCCCTTCTATTAGTAGCGTATCGCTGTCTGTAAGGAATGCAAATTTTTGTTTTAGTCTTCCTTTTGTTTCGTTCCAGTTTCCTTGATCAGTTGGATTTTCCATAATGTTTATTTCTGCTTTTGTCGATTAAATTCTTGGTACAAAGATGGGTCAGGAAAGTTTTTTTTCATTACACAACAACTGTAAAAAGTTACGTTATTCACGGATAAATTCGCCTTGTTGTGTTCTAAAAATCCCTGCAGGGTATTGCCATACAGGGATTTTTGTTTTCATGCAGTAAGCTGTTTTTGAAATTAAACTAAGTGTTTATTTGTCAAGTAATTTAAAAAGCTCATTAAGGTTGGGTGATAAAATAATTTCGGTTCTGCGATTACGAGCCCTTCCCTCTGTTGTGCTATTGCTGGCAATCGGATAAAATTCTCCACGGCCGGAGGAAGTAACACGATGAGCATCTACTTTGTAGTCGTTTGTTAAAATCCTTACGATTGAGGTCGCACGTGAAACACTCAGCGCCCAATTATCCTCAAATTTTTTCTGAAGAGGAATGGAATCTGTGTGGCCTTCAATCATTACATTTATGTCGGGATTACCATTAAGAACTGTTGCCAGAGACTGTAGGGCTTCTTTTCCTTTTGGATCAACTACATCGCTCCCTGATTTAAACAACAATTTTTCCTGTAATGAAACATAGATTTTTCCGTCTTTGATGGAAATAGTAAGCTCTTCAGGTTTAAAATTGACTAAGGCGTCGGCAACGGTTTTCTTCAATTTAGCCATCACATCTTTTTGTGCCTGAATTAAAGTCTGCAAATCTTTTAACCGTTTTGCCTGATCAGCAATTGTCATTTTCGAATTACTGATAGTTTCCTGTGAGCTGGAAGAAAGGTTCTGTAAATCTTGTTGTATGGATTCTTTTTCTTGCTGTAAAGCCAAAACCGATTTATTGCAATCGCTGAGTTTATTATGTGTTCCGATACTATCGCTTCGCAAATTTTTGATATTATTTTGCGCGGATTGAAATTTCTTCTTTGAAACGCATGAGTATAGGCAAATAATCGTGCATAGTGTTGCAATTGCAATTCTTTTCATAACGGTTTTTTAGTTTTAAATTAAATGATTTCGATGCAAAGTTGGATTTATTGGCACTAGAGTGTTATGTATTGCCGGCTGAATGTTACATCAATCACACTTTTTCTGAAAGGGGAGTTCACTAAATGAGAATATAAGCTTAACATAATATCCTAATTTAATAAGGCTTATGCTATATGCTTCTTAATTGAAATATTTTTTTATGAAGTTAAATGGAAGCATATATTTTTTTGTTTGAATAACATAATTTACAGCTTCTAACACAATAAATCCTGCTACTACCGATAGTGTCCATTGAGCCCAATTAGAGATCAGATCTACTTCAATTTGCTTTCTTTCAATTAACCCAAAAAAATTATTGATACTCTTTTTTTCTATTGTATAATTCGTAAAAAGGTGTGTTACTGATACCCCAACAACAAAACCAATGAAATTTCCTAATGCTTGATAGACGATAAATGTTTGTATTTTTTTCTTTGTAAATTTCCTCAGAAAGCTCTGTGGTTTTTCTTCTGCGCAGTACTCCACCCAACTATTATTTATTTGGTTAAACAAAATCCTATTTTTTTCATTTTTTTGCAACCAGGCAAAAAAAACACCTTCCTCCTCCAGGGTTTCTTTTCCAGAAATATGTTTTGATAATGTGTTCCATGTTTCTAAATATCTCATAACATAAAAATTAAATTTGTGGTGTTAATATTAAAAAGGAGCGTAGATCAGCGCTCCTTTTTAATGTAGATAGAAAACATTTTTACTGTTTCACAATTGTATTCCCTGCCATAGTAACAATCTGCCTTAATCGCGTAAAGACTATGCAGGCGAGCTATTCAGAATGAGCCACCATTATTCTATTTTTTTGATGGTTCTGATAAATGATGATTTTTTTTCCGTTCATTGAGATATCCTTTTCTTGGCATTTTGCCATTCAGTTCATTCATTGAGATAAAAGCAGAAAGAAGGGATTCGGGAATCTCACCTTTGTATTTTATTTTATAATACGAGAAACCATTATATGGAGTGCTATTTTCATTCGAGTAAATATGTATTCGACTATCAGTGTTGTTCCCTTTAAAATAAGAACGAAAAATATTTTCTCTATGTTTAAGCAATTGATTGAATTTGCTATTAACGATATTTGGGTCAAGGTGAGTAACGTAATAAGCACATGTGTTATAAAAAATTTTTAATATATTAGAGTTTATACCGATTAAGTTTATTATGCATACTTCACTTTTAATTTCA
>CAZQIC010000230.1:0-2914 GCA_964593555.1 uncultured Bacteroidia bacterium
TATTGAGAAGGATTTGGAAAAAGAATTTGGAGATAGCTACGATGATCCACGATTTGAAATCGAAGCATTATTAAAAAATGATGCGACAGACGAAATCCCCAATCTTACTAAATATGAATTACGATCCCATAGACGTATACTTTCTATGGCAGAATCTACTTTCAAATTTGCAATCAAAAACGAATTTGAAGAATATATACCTTATAATGCCACTTTATACTCTGATAATGTTGAAGCTGAAATAATATCTTATGAAGCTTTAGATAGACCAATAATATTTTTTCATGGCGGGCTGTTTATAGCAAATCTTCTGTTTTGTAAACTTTACGTTCAATTAATTTCGGAAAAAATTAATGAAGGAGAAGTGAGTAAGAAAAGCGAGATTACTCTTCTTTCAATTTACTTTTTCAACTGTTATTTCTCAAAGATTTCAAAAATTGTTCCGGAATATTCTCTTAAATCAAATTTCGAGAAGAGTATTCTTGCAATATTACTTGAATCTATATCGTTGTTCATTTTTTCCCATGAGGTAGGTCACGCTTCTTATAGACACTTTGAGAATGAAGATGAAAAAACAACGCAAGAGTTATGGGATGATGAATATGAGGCTGATTTATATGCAACAAATATAATTATTAATTTGTATCGTAAAAAGGAAGATCGATCTATTTTTACTTTAATCGCTCCAATATTGTTCTTTAAATATTTGATTCTACTTGAAAAGTATAGACCCGAAATAAACGAGATTAAAACGCACCCGCCATCTATAAAACGCTTGGAATATTATTATATCCATCTGCAAAATTTGACTAATGAAGCTGAGGAAGAAGAAATTAAAGAATTTCTCACCTTAGAAAATGAAATTTCACTAGAATTAATTTCAACTTTTGAAAAAGCAGCAGCTTTTAACAAAAAATAAACCTTTTATGGTATTAATTTAGGTTTTAATCCTCCCAAATAATACTTAAAATGGTTTTATATTTTTTGGTGGGGATGCAATACTCATAAAAATCACAGTCTTCATCATATTCGCCTAAATTGAACCAAGTAGACTTATCTACCTGCTGTGCTTTTTCCTCAAGAGCGTAAAGAAAAGCATAATCCTTGCTAATATATTCTGCTGCCACAGAACTGATGGAATAATTACAATTGGTACAGAATTGAATTTTCATGCCATTTACAGAAAACCGAAAAAGAGATATAAATTACATACACGGACAAAAGACGAGCAAATTTAAATTGATTTAACCTTTGCTCTTTTTTGTACTTTTGCATTGAATTAAGAAATTTGGTTTTCTTTTGTTAGATGACCATATAAATCCCAAATCCGAGCCATATCCCTTGTATCTTCAAAGATCTCGTTCATATTTGGTCTGCAAGGAGGTACAGACATAAAAACAGGAAACTAAAAGGTTGTTGTTTCAGAAAGTCTATTTTTTGATTCACTTTCTTTTGTTTTTGGTTTTTGAATCTTCATTTTTTCACTTTTGGGGAATTTGAAATTCTTATAAATACAAAAACGAATATTCGTACTCTTTGGTATCAATCTCCGTGTAAATTTATGTCCATTATTCAAAAGCTAATAGTCAGGCAGTAAATTACGAGGGTAAATAATAAAATAAAATTGAATAAAAACTTCGATTTTTGTTTGAGCGTATGTTAAAATCTGCTTATAATGTTTTAAAATACTCATTAGAGTTTATACCGATTAAGAAACAGCTCATATTTCATTGTAATTTTTGAAGTTAAGCTGGTTAATTTTTAATGAATTATTGAGTAAACAAAGACTATTCATTCTATTGTCCGTTTTAAAATTTAATATACAAACCTTATTCGGTATAAACTCTATTGTTAAAATCTAATAATAAGAAAAAATCATTTTCAAAAAAACCCTTCGTAACTTCATACCTTTACCCGACCTAAAAGATGGGGCTATTGAAAATTAATAATTTCTCTTTTATCTTCATCCCATTTACCCGCCTTAAAAGCTTAATTTTTGCTCCAATGTATAAACAATAAAAATTCTAGGCCTATTGACAAACCTCCTTTTGTAAAGGCCTTTGTTCGGTCATAGTGCTCATTTTGTACAATAGTATGAATAACTGTTGGCGTATTAATAAGAAAAGAATATCCTGTTTTTAATTGTAATGCTATTGATTTAGGACTTTTTTTATAAAAGTACCATCTTGTTGATAAGCTAGTATTGATGTACTGCAATTCCGAATATTTATAAGTGTCAATAGTAGATGGATTTTCATAATTATAATCAATCTTTCCAGGAAAACTATATGAATAATCTGAATTAATAAAAAAATTTAAATTTTTTTTATTATCAAACACCTTCAGATTTAGACCACCTGTGAGGCATACGGATATTCTTCCTCCTACCCCTGCTTTTATTTCGACTGGCAAAGAATATAAATTTCTAGAATAAAAAAAGCCCCACCTCCCATAAGGATTTCTCAGTCCCACTCCTCCACCTATGTGACCTTTTGAATAGCCTTCATCTTGCCCAGATACTGAAAGCGTTATTAATAAAACGGATATAAAAAATATTATTTTACATTTAGTCATTGGAATAATTATGGGTTACACATTAATGGTACAAATGTTAAAATTTGCAATTTACTTTTTACAAGTATTTTTTAATTCGTGTAAATCGTCAGCATAAAGTGGACTAAATTTAGTCAAAAATAAGATAGTGTTTCCTAAATCCTTAAATTTATAATAAGATGGAAACAAAGAAAAAACAAACCACCGAAAACTTCATCAAAGAAGTAAGAAGAAGAACCAGAAGAATCTTCAGTTCAGAACAAAAAATCACAGTCGTAATGGAAGCCTTGCGGGCAGAAATGTCAGTAGCGGAGCTTTGCAGAAAGTATTCGATTCAGGAAAGTCAGTTTTACAAGTGGAA
>CAZQIC010000231.1:0-1588 GCA_964593555.1 uncultured Bacteroidia bacterium
TCTCAATTCTAATGCCTTAGCTATTAGTTCAGTATTTTCAACCTCGCGAACTTCAGCAGCAATTGTTTTTGTCCTGCCTTGTCAAACACCACGGTAGCTTTATTGTTTGGGTAAATGCCTTCCATGTTTGTGACTTGCCCTGTTCCGAATTTTTCATGTTCCACTTGCATTCCTACTTTCAAGTCTTTCAGTGATTCCGGGTTAAAGCTGTTGTTGCGTGCCGCGGTACTTATTTTTACCAGGTTTTTTTTAAGTATAGGATGCGCAGGATTATTTGTTTGCGGTTGTTTGCTTTTAAATTTAGTAAAGCCCGGATCTCTTTGTATTGTTTTCTCCTGGTCGTGTTGAGGGGTATTCGGTACCTCCAGGTATTTTTGCTCTATTTCTTCAATAAACCTGCTGGGCTCACAATTAATAAGATTACCCCAGCGATAACGTGTTAGTGAAAATGAAAGTGTGATTTTTTTTTCTGCGCGTGTAAGTGCAACGTAAAATAATCTTCTTTCTTCTTCAAGATCGCTGCGTGAGTTGAGTGATAGCTGCGATGGAAAAAGATTTTCTTCCATGCCAACAACAAATACGTAAGGAAACTCAAGGCCTTTGGCCGCGTGTATTGTCATTAGAGATACTTTGTCTCTTTCTGTATTCTCTTCTTCTTTGTCTGCATCGGTTAGCAGCGCAATATCCTGCATAAATTCCGCAAGCACTTTTTTTGATTTTTTTGCACTTCCTCCAACTTCTAGCTCCTGACTTCTTGCCTGCTCCCGATAGCCATCGGGATTCTCGCTTCCATCTTCATTCTCCTGACTTCGTTCTTCTAACTCCGGACTTCCAGCTTCTTTCTCCTCTTCCGAAAACTCTTTCATCCCGTTTAATAGCTCCTGTATGTTTTCATACCTGCTTACTCCTTCAGGTGTCCTGTCAGTATAAAATTCTTTTAATATTCCTGACGCATTTGCAATGTATTCCCCGGCTTCGTAAGCACCTTTTGTAATTGCGGCGGCAGAAAAGTTTTTAATCAGTGTAATGAAAGCATCGAGTTTGCTTTTGGTTCCGCTATTAATTTCCAGGTTAAAATCATTGATGTTATCAAGGATTGTCCAAATGCTTACGTCATGATCCGTTGCGGCCAGCATTATTTTTTGAATGGTAGTATCTCCAATACCGCGTGCAGGATAATTAATAATTCTCTTTAACGATTCTTCGTCGTGATTGTTAATGCTTAATCTGCAATAAGCAAGAATGTCTTTGATCTCTTTACGCTGATAAAAAGAAAGTCCGCCATAAATTTTGTAAGGAATATTTAATCTCCTTAAAGCCTCTTCCATTGCACGGCTCTGCGCGTTGGTGCGGTATAAAATTGCAAAGCTCCGGTTGTGAGCCTGGTTTTGCATTTTAATTTCAAAAATAGAATTTGCCACAAGGTAACCTTCTTCGTTATCAGTAAGCGCACGCATTAATTTTATTCTCTCTCCGCTGTCATTATCTGTCCACACTAATTTTTGTAATTGCTCTTTATTGTTCGCAATAACACTATTTGCGGCGTTCACAATGTTTTTAGTGGAGCGGTAGTTTTGTTCCAGTTTAA
>CAZQIC010000231.1:1598-2914 GCA_964593555.1 uncultured Bacteroidia bacterium
AGATCAGGATAATCTTTTTCGAAATTTAAAATGTTCTGGATATTAGCCCCGCGAAAACCATATATACTTTGTGCATCATCACCTACAACACAGATATTTTCATGGCGCTTAGCAAGTTGTCTAATTATTGTATACTGAGAAAAATTGGTGTCCTGGTACTCATCGACCAAAATATATTTAAATTTTTCTTGATATTTCAATAATACCTCTCCATTGTCTCTAAATAATATATTGGTCTGAAGTAAAAGATCATCAAAGTCCATGGCGCTTGCTTTAAAGCATCGTTTAGCATAGCGCTCATATATTTGCCATATTAACGGTTTTCCGCTGGATCGGTCTGCTTCCTGCGCGCTTGGATTGTTTTTATATGCTTCCGCAATAATTAATTTATTTTTAGCATCAGAGATTCTATTATAAACTAAGCCTGGTTTGTATACTTTTTCGTCAAGATTTAATTCTTTCAGAATATCTTTTATCAATCCTTTAGAATCTTCTGTATCATAAATAGTAAAGTTTGTAGGGTAACCAATCTTCTCTGCTTCGGCTCTTAAAATTCGTGCAAACACTGAGTGAAATGTTCCCATCCAAAGGTTCCGACTCTCTGCGCCACCAACAATTTTAGTGATGCGTTCCTTCATTGCCTTCGCTGCCTTGTTCGTAAAGGTTAGCGAAAGGATATTAAATGCATCAACACCTTTTTGCAGCAGGTGAGCTACACGATAAGTAAGCACCCTGGTTTTTCCTGATCCGGCTCCTGCAACGATCATCACCGGTCCTTCAGTAGCAAGGACAGCTTGTTTTTGACTTTCGTTTAATTCGTCTAGGTAGTTCATTCGCTATAATTGCCAAAAGTAATATTTTATGATGGCTTTATATCCTGATGTTGAATGAATGTTGAAAAATCCGGGAAGTTAACCACGTTGTTCGGACAATTTAATATGTGTAACTTAGTATTAATGGGAAGCAAGGTTTTACACATTAAGAACATGGTTTGTCCGCGTTGTATAAAGGTGGTGAATGAAGAACTTATTTCATTGGGACTTGATGTAAAACATGTTGAGTTGGGTATCGCAGAATACGAGAATACAAAAGATATAAGTGAATCTCAGATCGAAGCATTACTCAATAAAGAAGGGTTTGAAATCTTAAAAACGAATGAAGAGGAAATCATTGAGCGAATAAAACATTTAATTATTACCACAGTTCGTGAATCATCCGTAAATAACAGCTTTAATTATTCTCAACACCTTTCCGATCAATTACATAAGGGAGGTTCTATTAATTGATTTTAACAAATGTAACCGTATTTTTTTTTA
>CAZQIC010000232.1:0-2904 GCA_964593555.1 uncultured Bacteroidia bacterium
AGTTTATATTGAATTCTGTTATCAGTCCACTATATTTTTTTAAAATAAGAGGAACTTCAAAAACGGTAACTACAATAGGTACTAATGCTGTAAAAATTGAGATCAATATATTTCCAATGAGTACTTGTCTCTTAAATGTTGTGGAGTAATACCAAAGCCCGCCGGCACAAACAAAATAAATGATACCAATTTTCCATATGCCTGCCATAAAGCCCAGCCAGGTAGCTAATGCAACCGCAATAAAATTTAAAATACTATGTAGCAGTATTGCAGAGCGCCTTTTTATCTTTGAACCTACCACAACTTCTTCCGGTTTGTTCACCTTATCCAGCTTCACGTCAAAATAATCGTTTATGATATATCCTGCTGCAGCAATAAGCATGGTTGAAAGTACAACGAGAAAGAAATGAAACTCGCTTAATTGAAGCGTTATACTTCCCGGACTAAATCTTTCAGGCAGCGCACTACTCAAGCTGTTATCTACACTTTTTACAATGGGATAAATAATTCCCCACCTCATTGCGTATTGAGTTGCTGCAATGATCAGCAGATTTGGAAAACGAATAAGTTTTAAAAAAGAGATCATTATGCGGCTGGGGTCCGGGTTATTATTTACTAAGTTAAAACGTTTTATCTGACTTCCTTATACTGTCACTGATAAGTTTATACAGTTTTTTTATGCGGGGCTTATCCCTTAATAGTTTTTGCTGAAGTTTGATTGTTTTCTTGTCGGCGCGCAAAGCAGGACCGGTTTGGGCTTTATGCGGAGATTGTAAAGAGATTTTTTTTGCCGTTTCCTCTATTAATGGAATAAATGTAGAGAAGGGAATCTTCTGTTGTTGAGCTATGGCTTCGGCGCATGAATACATGTGATTGCTGAAATTGCAAGCAAACACAGCAGCAAGATGAATGTATTTTCTTTTTTCTGAATCGGCTATATGGACAATTTTTGACAACTTTTTTGCAAATTGTTTCAGTGTATTCTCAGTCTGTTTATTATTTGATTCAATGAAGAGTGGTACTAGCGAAAAATCGATATTCGTATTTTTAGATAGCGTTTGCAGTGGATACAATACTCCAACGTTTTCCGAACTGTGTTTTAATACTTCCATTTCGGTACTGCCGGAAGTGTGAACTATAATTTTATCTTTTAGGGATAATTTTTTCGCGATTGTTTTTATGGCATCATCTTTTACCGCAATAATATAAAGATTGGCATTGAGATCAATCGCATTAACATTGATTACGGGTTTACCCGAAATTTTTTTTGCAAGAATGGACGCATTTTTTTTATCCGGACTATATACTTGTACAATTTTATAGCCGGCATTTTTTATCGCAATTCCAAAGTGGGTAGCAACGTTTCCGGAGCCAATGATCACAACATTTTTTACATCACTACTTTTTTTTCTTCGATTCGGATTAGATCCTTTCGACATATAAGGCACTCCCTCTTTTTTGGAGAGGGTCGGGGTGAGGCTTTTAATCTGTTTGTTCTGAGGCATTCTGTGCAGCGGTGTATTGTTTTATCCGGTCTCTCATAGCGATCAACGTTCCAATTATCATAATGATGCAACCCATCCAAAGAATATTTATACCAGGGAATATGGTTGCTTCCATAACAATAAAGTCGCGCTGCTTCGACTTGTTTTCCGAAATGGATATTTCTATCTGGTTGGTATTGGTATGTATTTTCCAGAATACAAATTTCACACCCAATTCTTTTATCTCACTTTCTATAGGTTGAATGGAGGCGTTTTGAATGGTGAAAATTGGTTTTGCAAAATATGTTTTTCCATTCATGTCAATGGCCCTGAAACATGCCGCAACTGCAATAGTAGAATCCGCTAAGGACAAACTCTTTTTGTCTACTGCCAGACTCAGGGAATCGAGAATAATAATACTGTTTGAAGAAAATGTAGTATCGTGAACAGACAGCATTTCATTATGAGGTTCTGTATAATCATCTTTTTTGGATTGATCGCCAATAACCAGGTCAAGATCTGCATATGCGATATGCGAATAAATATCCTTATGAAGCATATGCCTTGTGTCGGGCTCGGCAATATTTCCCATTCTTGGATTGGTCTGTACCAAGGGGCGTAGCCTGAATTCATGCTGGTAATTTCCCTTTTCATCCTTAGTAAAATAATCAACATTAAAATAAATGTTAACACCTTGCTGATCTTTACCTGAATAGGAGATGTAATAATCACCCATTTTAAGAGTGTCGTTAATGCTGAGTAAAATATTTTTGTTGTTCGAAAAATCTTTACTAAGGCTTTCAACACTTGTGCGTGAACTATTTTGTGAAATAGTTTGCTGCTTACTTGTAGAAATCAGGGCCCCCATCATAATTAATGCAAAACCTATATGAGCAATAGAGGCGCCGGCTTTTTTTATTTTACCTTTTAAAACAGATACCATATAGGTCCAATTGGCAATTACAGCAAAGGTTGTAGCGAAAAGGAGCAGGATGTAAAATAACTGAGTCAATGAAAGTGCCCAAGCGAAAAGCCCGCTTAAAATAACAGCGACGAAAAATGAGATGTAAATTTTTTTCAAAAATATTTTTATGTCTCCCTTTTTGTATTTGAAAAATTGAGTAACCGCGATCAATAAACAAACAATAATTGCAAAGGGAATCTGCCAGGCATTATAATGTTCGATTAGTTTTGCCGGTGGAGCCATATTTTTTATTCTCTCAATATCCTGCAAGTAGGGTATAACAGAAAGTATTTTCTTAGTTACCGGGATGGAAGTGGTATAAATTATCTGGAAGGAAGAAATAAGTAATACCAGTGCTCCAACAAACATCCAGAATTCACGTGACCATATGTGTTCTTCTTTTTGTTTCTGACTAATTAATTCTCTACGGTTTCTAATGATGAGAATGATTGCGAT
>CAZQIC010000233.1:0-2791 GCA_964593555.1 uncultured Bacteroidia bacterium
TAACAAGTAGCAGCCAGGATTATGGAGTTTATTTTACCAACTCTGCACGTTCAAATACTATTGGAGGAACAGGCTCGGGTGAGGGAAATGTAATCTCAGGAAATTATAATGGCACATCAACTTCGGGTGCCGGAATTTTTACTAATAGCACTCATACATCCGGAAATACCATTATTGGTAATTACATCGGTACAACTTCAACGGGAAGCACATGGTTTACTAATAATCAAGTCAGTGGTATTGAAGTTAGTGGGTCTCCAAATAACACTATTGGAGGAAGTACATCTGCTCATCGAAATATAATTTCTGCAAACGGCACTTACGGTATTAATATTGAAGGAAGCTCAACCGGAAATTTTGTGAAAGGCAATTACATTGGCATTGCATCGGATGGGGCTACTGAAATTGCATCTTCCTCTCAAAATGCCGGAGTATACATTACTGTCGGGTACCCAAATACTATAGGAGGTTCTTTAGCGGGTGAAGGCAATTTAATATCAGGTAATAATGATGGTTCAAATGCGGGTGTTGGGGTGCATATAGATGCTGTTGACGATGGCAATACGATTACAGGCAATATTATTGGCCCACAAAAAGATGGAAGTACTTGGCTTAACAATAAACAGGATATAGGAATAAAATTAAGCGGTGCTTATTATACTGTTATTGGAGGAAGCTTATCAACACAAAGAAATATTATAAGCGCAAATGGAACACATGGAATATATATAACAGGTTCACGTGTTACGTATGTAAAAGGGAATTATATTGGAACTGCATCCAATGGCACAAGTAACATTACAACTTCATCACAGGATTGTGGAATTACGATGGAAAACTCTGCAGATCTTGCTGAGATAGGTGGTGTGAATTCTGGCGAAGGCAATTTAATTTCAGGAAATACACTAAGTGGAATTATTCTTAATGGAAGTGGTGGCGATAATACTATTTATGGAAATATTATTGGGCCGCAAAAAAATGGTTCTGCAATAGTCTCAGGTTCTGGCCAATTAAGTGGTATTGTAATTGCTGACTCCTGGAACAACGTTATTGGAGGCTCTTCCTCCGCATACAGAAATGTTATTTCAGGAAACATCAGTTATGGTATTTATATCGAAAATAACTCTACAGGTAATTTTATAAAAGGAAATTATATAGGCCTTGCTTCAAATGGCTCGAGTACAATTCCATCGTCTATTCAGGCAACAGGGGTTTTTATTGCTGCTCAGTTGTTTGCTAACGATAATATAATTGGAGGAACCTTGGCCGGCGAGGGAAATGTTATTTCGGGAAACGATGATGGAGCCGGAACAGGCAAGGGTGTTTACTTGTATCGTTATACGGGTTTCCCCGGAACATACAATACTGTGATTGGAAATATAATTGGGCCACAAGCAAATGGTTCTTCTTGGTTAACCAATGCACAGGATGCTGGTGTTTATATTGAATATTCTCCTGAAAATGTGATCGGTGGAAGCACATCTGCTCATAGAAATATTATTTCTGCCAATGGTACCTACGGCATTTATATAGTTCAGCCTGAATCTACAGGAAATAAAATAAAAGGTAATTATATTGGCATTGCCAGCAATGGAACTTCATCTATTGGTAGTTCAAGTCAGGATTACGGGGTTTATATAAATGTTGTTGACAACAATGAAATTGGCGGAACACTTGGTGCTGGTTCATCTAATCCGGAAGGAAATATTATTGCCTTTAACGTTGCCGATGGGATTTATATTCAGGGTGATGGAAATATGATTTCCAAGAATACTATTTTTAGTAATACCAGTAAGGCAATTAACCTGGATGGTTCAGGAAATACGGCATATGCTTCACCAGTCATAGGTACAAACTATACATCAACTTCAGTTTCGGGTACTGCTGCGGCCAATGATGTGATTGATGTATTTAAAAAAGTGGCAGGCGGAACTAATCATTGTCAACAGGCGCAGACATACTTAGGAACAGCTATAGCAAATGGTTCAGGTGCATGGACTTTCGTTCCAGGTGGAACAATTTTAAATGCAGGTGATACACCACTTGCTACTGCCCGCGATGCAAGTACAAATAACACTTCAGAATTTAATTGTCCAAGCACCGCGGTTGGTTTGCCGATAGAGCTTTTGTTTTTCGATGCAAAAAAAATAAGTGAAACAGTTGTTAAAACTTATTGGCAAACAGCAACTGAAATTAATAATGACTTTTTTACTGTGGAAAGAAGTAAAAATGGAATTGAATTTGAAGAGGTAGGAAATGTGAATGGTGCTGGTAATAGTTCATCGGTTATTAATTATGATTTAATTGACAATCAGCTACCTCAGCACTCCGACCTCAGTACTCTATATTATCGATTAAAACAAACTGATTTCGATGGCGTTTATTTCTATTCTAAAGTTATTGCAGTGAATCTCGAAAAAAATACCGCTTCAGGTTTTGTAATATTCCCAAACCCAACAGGTAGTGAAAATATTAATATTCTATTTAATGGAGGATTAAATGAAAAAGTATTAATTACAGTTAAGGATGTACTAGGTAAGGAGCTTTTTAAAAATACATTTATTCAAGATAAGGGAGAAATGCAAATTCGACTTTTTACAGATTTTTTTATGTCTCCGGGCTTTTATACTATTATAATTTCTGGAGATAAAATATGGGAAAGTAGGCAGTTAGTTATAAAATAATTGGGTTTGATTTTTATTCATTGGGCTTAATGACGTAACTTACATTATTGTTTAGGTGGGTTCTAAAAATTCACTTTTAGAGATTTGACTAAAAATCGGAGAACCCG
>CAZQIC010000234.1:0-2730 GCA_964593555.1 uncultured Bacteroidia bacterium
ATTGCTATTATAATCCATTAGATGATTTGATAAAGTTGTAAACGGCTTCAAAGTACCTTTGCGCAGAAAACCAATTTTTTCCTTTTTAAATTGAAGAATGAGTGAGAGTATATCTTTATTACCACGTTCAACGTTTATACTATTTACATTAGTCTTAATAAACTCTGAGGCTCTGGTTAAACTAGGTATGTCATTTGCAAGCTTAACAGCAATCATATAATTATCAAATGCAGTTATGTACTTATTGAGATAAAGATTTACGTTAGCATTTTTTGTGATTGGTTTTGGTTTTCCTTTTCCCCAATCCTTCTCTTCGATTTTATGTCCGGTTGAAATGCTTGCCTTTTTTCCTTGCTGAATTAAAATCACACGAATCATTCCTTCCTTTGAAGGCATATCTTTTTCCGTTACGTCCTTTTTTGTGACTTTCTTTTTAGGATCTTTTTTATACTCAAAATAGAGCTTCATTTGGTTGATTTTTGATAAACGAATATGACCAAATTGAAGGATTTTTACGCACCTATACACGCACCTATTTATAAAAAATTTTCAATAAAGTGAGTGTTATCAGGGCCTTAAATACCCTAGTTCAAGTTCCGTAGTTTCCACCTAGAAGGGGTTTTGCAGAAACGTAAAACCCCTTTTTATTTACAGGTAATCTATTCTTAAAATTAGAAATTTACATATTTATACAAAATAGTTTATATTTGTTGCTTAGCAAGGATTTGAAATTAATAGATTTGCAACAGTGAAGATTAAATAAATTTGTATTATGAAAATAAAAAATGGAATTTTAATGGCTTTGATTTTAATTGCAACAAAGCATTCAATAGCGCAATTCCCAAAGTTTGATAAAATTAAATTGCCAGCTGGAAAGACAAAGGGTGATGAAAAATCTGCAAAAACTAATAATCAAAGCTCAACTAGTACCGAATCCTCTAATTCGCCAAGTTCGTCGAATACTATAGAACAATCTTCCTCCTCGTCCGGCGGAGCATTAACTCAGAATGAGCAAGAGAGTTGGTATAATTTTTACAAAAATGTTACACAAGAATGCGAATCGCGAGTTTGGATTGATGGAATGTATGAAGGTTATTTTTTATCAGCGATAGAAAACTACTTTGACAAATTAGCCGCTTTTAAATGGATATGCGTTGATTTGGAAACAAAAATTGAAAACGATAAAAAAAGATCTCCTGAAACGTTTAAGTTTTATGGAAATAAAAACGATATGCCTGAAGGTATGGAATATGGAGGCGCCAACAGCGATGTTTTGGCAAGCAAATTAAAATGGACAAACAACAGTGTTACAAAGTATTACAAATGGAAAATAAATGTAAAAAAAGATCAGGCCGGAGTTGCAAAAAGCATTGCTAAGTATATTGAAGCCAGTCAAGAACGTATTTCGGCTAATGCAGAATTAAACACACGAATTGCCTATGAGTATATATTAATTGCAAAAGAGTTGTGTTCGTATTTTGAAAAAGCACAAGGAAAAAGTGTGCCATTAACAGAAGTTACTGTAAAAACAGAAGCGCAACGCTTGGCAATAATAAATGGAGTTAAATCAAAACTCACTGGCAAGTTTCATGAAAATAATTTGCAAAAAGTAATCGCATTTAGTAAAAAGCAGATTTTAGGTAAAGAAAGTGATGTAGATGTAAGTACAGAATTAATTCCTGGGAAGTTTTCGCACATTATAGCATATGCCGTTGAACCACTGAATCGTTTTGGTGCTAAAAGTTCTTTATCAACCGGTGGAAGAGAAACACTACCAAGTATTTATCTTACGTTTAATAACAGCTCGTCCAATAAATTAATTGTTAATCAAAAAATTTATTGCAATACCGAACTTTTTAATACAATGAAAGATAAATTTTATGTGGAGTTTGAATGGTTTCCAGATATGGCAACAGTGAACTATAAAAGTCATTTAGAGTATATGCCAATTATGCATTTAGGGCAATACCTTTTAAAATTACAAAATGGTAAATACAATGTAAACATGTTGTTCGGAAACAATATTCATACAGACATTGGTTCCCGTGGAAGTTTTGTTATTGTTATGAATGATGAAATTAGAAGTAATTTAAAAAATTATTTAGAAAAATTGTGGATCAAAAAACTAGAAAGCGTAACGTTTAATTCTCAGTACGGCGATAAAGATCAACGTAATATTATTTACAATGTAGAAGAATTAAAAAAATATGGCTATCTGGAAAAACTTTCGGTAGAAAGAACAGGTAAGGTGATGAAGCCTTGGCCTAACGATAAAGAAGTTGAAAGTTTTGTTGGCAGCGGCTGGGGATTGTTTAAACGTGATGATGGAAAGTACGAAGTTATTGGATTAGGCTTTGTACAAAAGCCTGGAGATCAAAAATGGAAATGGACATCTATTGCTTCCGATATGGATTATTATGTGTTAACAGAAACTGGCGGCTCAGAGACACAGCGAGTTCAACCACAAAAATTAGAACAGGGTTATGAAATTAACACAACCAATATTCAAAAAAACGGCGTGTGGTAAAGTTTGTTTTAAATGTTGGTTAAATTTGTTAGCGGTTTCAGCTGTTGGTTCCACCAAATGGGCTGAAGAATTGAATTTACTTCAGTCTTATTTTTTTAGCCCAAAAAACCCTATCGAGCAAACAAATTAGCAAAACTAATTTACTCTGTTTTATTCAGAGAATACTCCGAAGCTCTGCTTCGGTAGTCGGATAGTGTAAGTAA
>CAZQIC010000235.1:0-2700 GCA_964593555.1 uncultured Bacteroidia bacterium
GATACGATTTTATTAGATTGTTTTTAACATTCTATTTTTAGAACTCCCCTTAAGACGCTTTTCCAGATTAGAGGTCATTCCGTGATAAAAACGTTTATGAGTGACACTATACAATATATAAACTATATGTTCTTCCATAAAAAAAGTCCCTCTTATGGGACTTTTAGTAGCGAGAGAGAGATTTCCCGCCCGCCTGGCTGACGCCAGTCAGGCGGGCGGGGAACTCTCGACCTCTTTTATAAAATTTTCTTTTATTGTTTGCAGATATCTTCTTCCCGATCCTGTTTTGAAATATAATTCCCGCTTACGTGCGTCTTTAGCTGTTGCAAAACTCCCCACTGTACAAATAATCCATGGGATAAAAGCCTTTGTCGATGTCACTTTCCCCGAATTGGGTTGTTTAAGACGTTTCTCAGATTAGATGTTATTCCGTGATAAAAACGTCTGTATCTGACACTATAAATAATATAAACAAAATGTTCTTCCATAAAAAAAGTCCCTTTTATGGGACTTTTAGTAGCGAGAGAGATTTGAACTCTCGACCTCAGGGTTATGAATTTCGCCCGATATAAATGGCTGATTTTAAGATTCTTATAATCTTGTTTAGCAGGCCTTTCACTATCTTAGTAATACTTTCCTATAGAAAGGGGGGGGGTAAAATTAGCCAAATGTGGAAACCATGTGGAACTAATTTCGACTTCTATTTTAAATTAATTGATTGATTTTCAAGTCTTTAAAAACAACAAAATTCGAGTTTGGAAAATCGAGCGTAGGGTTAACTAACCCTACGTAAATAATTTGAATATCATTATATGCAAAAGCATATAATAGCACATGTATTAACTATATTATATGCAAATGCATATAAATTATGTATATTTGCATAAAATATATGTAAAGACATATAATGAAAACACTATCGGAATTTGTTAAAGAAAAAAGAAAAGAGGCTAATCTTAGTCAGGAAGAATTTGCTGAACGAGCCGGTGTGGCCCTAACTGTAATCCGAAAGATTGAGCAGGGCAAAGGCAATTTAAATCTTGAAAAAGTGAACCAGGTTCTAAAAATGTTCGGACATGAGTTAGCCCCTGTGAACAGTAAAGAGTTTTTACAAAAAAAGGAAAATGCTAAATAATGAGACGAGCAGAAATATATTATAAAAATCTGTTGGCCGGTATTCTCACTGAAACCAATGATGGCGAATATGCTTTTCAGTATGATAAAAAATATGCTGCAAAGTATCCTGATCAGTTTATAACATTTACTATGCCGGTAACTGAAGTAAAATATGCGGACAAGCGATTGTTTCCGTTTTTTGAAGGTCTTATACCGGAAGGATGGTTATTGGAAATTGCGACTAAGAATTGGAAAATAAATCAAAATGACCGTATGGGTTTGCTTCTGGCCTGTTGTCATAATTGTATCGGGGCGGTCAGTGTTAAACCAATATCTGAAAAAGATGAGTAAGAAATGTTTATACTGTTATAAGGCATTTGAAAAAGCTACTGAAGGTGATTTTCATGAACATTGCAGCATAGAATTTTTTGGAACAAAAAAAGCACCGCTGTTATCCTATTCATTAAATCAGATGTCTGAATTGGCTAAAAATGTTGTAAAGCGAAGCGTTACTGTTCCGGGTGTACAACCAAAATTATCTTTATCGTTGGTAAAAGAAGTGATGGAAGATGGGAATGCCGGAAGATTGACTGTTGTGGGGGCATTGGGTGGGAATTATATTTTTAAACCTCCATCGGAGTATTTTCCTGAAATGCCGCAAAACGAACACGTGACTATGCGGATTGCAGAAGCCTTCGGAATACATACTGTGAAGTCGAGTTTAATACGATTACAATCAGGAGAATTATCTTATATCACAAGGCGCATTGACCGGACAGAAAGCGGAGAAAAAATTCACATGCTGGATATGTTTCAGATACTTGAGGCATTTGATAAATACAAAAGCTCAATGGAGAAAATAGGCAAGGCATTGGGTGAATATTCAAGCAATACCTTACTGGACAAGTTGTACTTTTTTGAATTAAGTGTATTTAGTTTTTTAACGGGCAATAATGATATGCACCTGAAAAATTTCTCTATGATAAACAATGGCAATGATTGGTCTTTGGCTCCTGCTTATGATTTGCTGAACGTGGCTATTGTTAATCCTGATGATACAGAAGAATTAGCATTAACCCTTGAAGGGAAAAAGAAAAAACTGAAACGTGAACATTTTGAACGACTTGGCAAAGGCCTGGATTTGAATGAGAAGCAAATTGAAAGTGTGTTTAAGCGATTTGTCAAAAACAAACCAATCGCTACACAATGGATCAAGGATTCCTTTTTATCCAAGGAATATCAAAAAAAATACAAAGCTTTATTGGACAAAAGGCATTATATATTATCAGAATTCCCAACTACAATATAGAAGAAGATCATGCTAATATTGCGAAGGAATTACCTGTGCTAAAGAAAAAGGTTAAAGAGTTGGCAAATGAAATACACAGATATTTACCATATAAGACTTGATTTACTCCCGAAAATCTAATTTGGTTAAATAATCACTTTTGAAAATTAAGCTCCTGTATGCGTAAGTGGACACATTGCGTCTACTTACGCATACGAAAACTTAAATAATGAAAGACCGTATATAATAGAGTTTATACCGAATAAGATATTAAGAACATAAAGTTAGAAAAAAGT
>CAZQIC010000236.1:0-2665 GCA_964593555.1 uncultured Bacteroidia bacterium
CGCTCTTGCCACGACAGCCATACCCAGAAACCCAATACAACCGCCCAACTTATAACAGCGCACTGGCGCAATAGCGGGTGAAGTGGTTATATACACATTATTTCATTAAATTTACATTGTGCCTACAGACAGTTTAGTGTTTCAAAACCGCTACTGCGCCAGTGCGCAAACCGTTATGGGCAAGTTTTGCAGACGATATAGCGGGACAAGAAAACATAGACCGACAATTCGGGCTGACACATCTTGACTATAATTCCCGACAAAAAATATCGTGGAGACCAGCGACCACATAAAAAACGGGGCGACACCGAAAAGCCAAACGAGTAGGGAAAATTTATATTTAAAAAATGAAAAAAATAAAGTTCATTTCACCCTTAGTTTTCATCTCATTTTTATTAGTGAGTCTAAACGTAAACGGCCAAAAAAATCTATCGAGTTCCAAAAACACCGTGACACTGGCAAACGGAAATCCAACTTCGGTTACCAATGAGAAGAAAGTATATATTTACATTGCCTTGTTCTACTCTCCATCCAGTTCGAATAATATTGGAAGAATTGATTTATTAGACCAACCTTGGGGCAGTAAGGTTACGCGCTACTATGAAGAAAATTTTAAGGTTTATAGTGCAAAACTGAATAACGATGGAACATACAATTATTGGACTATAGATATAGGGAATGATGGGCAAACGGTATTATTTCAAGTAGACAATAATAGTGCAGTGCCAACTATCACAGTTAGTAGGTATTCGCCAGTAGGCAATAGTACAGTTTTGAAAAGAACCATATATTACATTGACTAATTCACTTAAATTAAATATTATGAAAACAGCCTTCACGATTTTATTAATCGCAATTGCATTAAATGCTAATGCACAAAAATTCTATAAAGACAAAACTGCTACGCTCAACGCAATAAAAGAAAAAGGATACACTTGTGCTCAAGACCAAAAAAATTCAAATGTTTATTGGTATAAACGTTTTGACAGTTATGGCCAAGCAATGGTGCAATTGACCTTTGAAAATAATTATCTAAGAAAAGCAGTGGTTGCGCAGTTAAACGCTTCGGAAACTCTGGACAGAATGAAAGATATTTATAAAACCATAAGCAGTGAAGAGGCATTAAACTTTGAACTATATAAAGGAGAGGCTACAAACACTCAATATTATTCAGGTAAGGCGCTCTATCAAATAAGCAACGACCCGAGCACAAGAGATTATCTATTTCTTATTATACCACTTGACTAAATATTCAGGCCGATGAAAATAAAATATTCCATTTATGCTGTTGCTTCATATTGTATATTATTGTTCGGTTGCAACAATGAAAATGCAAACGATGGGAATATAAAAGAACAACAACCAGTTCAAGAAGAAAATAAAAACAGCTTAGCTGTTTTAAATTCTTGTTCTTATTATAATAAATCCAATGTAGAAGCTGTTTATTTTTTCAATCCCGAAATCGAAGCTGAGCATACGATTGAAAAAATAATGAAATTAGTTGGGCTCCCTTCAAATTTCACAATTAAAAGAGCAAATGTTGAAAATGCAATGGCAACAATAATACAAACGGACTCAGGAACTTTTGAACGCTTCATTTTATACGACCAAAATTTTATGAACTCTGTAAAATTATCCACTGGAAATGATTTTAGCCAATGGTCAATCCTTGCTCACGAAATCGGTCATCATTTATCTGGACATACCCTCACTTCAGGTGGTGATAGTCATAAACAAGAATTAGAAGCTGATGAGTTTTCTGGGTTTGTAATGTATAAAATGGGTGCAACACTCCCTCAAGCGCAATCAGCAATTAATAAATTCTGTTCAGACGAAGGCAGTTTATCACACCCTCCGAAAAAAGACCGACTTGTAGCAGTTGAAACAGGTTGGTACAATGCTAAAAATAGTAGTCCAAATAGCAATGGCATTTCAGGCGGTTCAACTTCTGACGTATTGACTTATCAAGGTAAAGTAGTTGCTATGATAATTCAAAGTACAAAGTCAGGCGACAACACGCATAATAAAATTATTGGTAAAAATCCTGTGTGTAAATATATTCCTTCTTCTAAAAAATGGCAGATTACCTACACAGATGAAAAAGGTGTGTTTCAAATGATGGAGCTTTCGTTCGTAAAGGACACAGAAGATGGCGCAATTATGAAAGATACATACGGAGCAAAATATAGTGTAACCAATGGGGTAAATGCTGACGGTATGTTGTTTTGCCAAATGTTAGATATTACTGGTGATGCTTTAATGTATATTTCATTTGAAGGTTTAAAACGAAAATAAATTTGGTTATTTGTAATTTATTCTGTATATTATATAATAACCATTAATAATTATACCAATGAGCAGTAAAATTAACATCAGCGGATATGCCCTGAGTAAAACTCAAATCGGTGCGACAGAATATCTAGTTTCGGTTTTTCGCAACGATAAATTCGATTTTCAATTTAACGTTTCATTACAGCCGACAGGAAAAGATAATGTGTTGCCGACTTATCAGCTCACCGACAAATCGCAGACAATTCCTGAATGGACAACGGAAAATTTAAACGCTATTTCGGAATGGATAGTAAGAGAAACTAAATAAAAACCAGCCCATAATCGAGTAGCCCGCCCCGCCAGCGAATGCTGACAGGGAGAGGCTCTCACACCA
>CAZQIC010000237.1:0-2646 GCA_964593555.1 uncultured Bacteroidia bacterium
AATATGGGGATACCAATTTGATTTAACTTCTTTCAAATTGGCAATAGAATATTATTTAAACAATAAAAAAACAATTATGGAATCGGCAGGAAAAGACAAAAACTATAATTTGTCTCATCTGAACAATCCTGTTATTGATTGTATAATATCTGAATTGAGATGTGGGGTTGATTAAAATTAATTCTTGAATGAAGAAACTTTTTATCCTTATCATCGTTCTTCTTGCGGGCTGCCTTTACTCCCTCACCAACCCTGTCTTCTTTTATCCTGATCCTCTTGCCTATCCTATCGGTGTAGATTCAGTGAAATTAAAAGAACATGTAAATAAACTTACACATACATCTAAACCACGCAGCAACTACAATGTTGAAGCGCTCAATGAAGCTGCTGATTATATTTCTTCGCAGCTAAAAGAATACGGCTACGAAGTGGAAGAACAGAAATTTACTGTCGAAAAAAAAGAATACAAAAATATTTTATGCTATTACGGACCTAAAGATGCCGAACGCCTCATCGTTGGCGCACATTACGATGTTTGCGGCGACCAGCCCGGTGCCGATGATAATGCAAGTGGTGTAGCAGGATTATTGGAAATAGCACGCTTACTCAAACTATACCAACCCAAAATTGATTACAGGATTGATCTTGTTGCCTACACACTGGAAGAGCCTCCTAACTTTAAAACAAAAAATATGGGGAGTGCCGTACACGCAAAATATTTACACGACAATAAAATAAAAGTAAAGGCAATGATTTGCCTCGAGATGATTGGCTACTTTTCCGAAAAACCTAAATCACAACAATATCCCGTTGGTATTCTAAAATTACTTTATCCAAAAACCGCCAACTTTATTGCTGTTGTTGGTAAAACCGGGCAAGGCTCAACGGTGCGAAAAATTAAAAAGAACATGCAGCCGAATATGAACCTGGATGTACGTTCCATTAACGCGCCAAAATTTATTCCCGGTATCGATTTTTCCGATCATCTTAATTATTGGAAATATGGCTACGACGCCGTGATGATAAACAACACCGGCTTTTACAGAAATAAAAATTACCACGAACCTACCGATACTCCCGAAACACTTAACTATGCGAAGATGGCAGAAGTGGTAAAAGGAGTTTATGCCTCGGGGATCAATTTTTAAACAGCACAAAATTTTAGTCAAAAAAAAACCGACCCGCTAAATAACGGGCCGGTTATATGAATTAATTAGTTGATTTAGCTTAAGCTAATCTTACGTTTACAGCGTTCAAGCCTTTTTTGCCTTCTTGAGTGTCGAAAACAACTACGTCATTCTCACGGATCTCTTCTTTTAGGCCTGTTACGTGTACAAATAATTCTGTTCCTTTTTCTGTTTTAATAAATCCAAAACCTTTTGCTTCATTAAAAAATTTTACTGTTCCTTTTTCCATTTTGTTGTTTAATAAATTGATATTACTTATTTTTTTCTGCGCATTTAACAAAAAGGGTGGGCAGATACAACCTCAATATTCTTTTTAATCAGTTTGTTTATATCACGAAGATAAGGTTTTTCCTCGGAAGCACAAAATGATAGGGCTATCCCAGTTTCCCCTGCCCTGCCTGTTCTTCCTATTCTATGTACGTAGGTCTCAGCCTGTTCAGGCAATTCAAAGTTTATTACGTGAGAAAGCTTATCAACGTCGATACCACGTGATGCGATATCCGTTGCAACCAAAATACGGATTGTGCGGTTTTTAAAGCCTTTGAGCGCCCTTTCCCGCGCATTTTGCGATTTATTACCATGTATCGCTTCGGCTTTTATACCGTTTTTGTTCAATTCCTGTGTTACCTTATCGGCCCCACGTTTGGTACGTGTAAAAACTAATGCATGTTCAATGCTATTGTTTTTTATCACAAAGCGCAGCAGTGATTTTTTGTCTTGTTTTTCTACATAATAAACAGATTGCTGAACCAGCGGCGTAGTAGATGAAACTGGAGTTACATTTACGCTTACCGGGTTAATCAGCATAGTATTTGCTAATTTTTTTATCTGATCTGAAACTGTTGCCGAGAAAAACAGCGTTTGTCTTTTTGCTGGAAGTTTAGTGATGATCCTTTTTATATCATTGATAAATCCCATGTCCAACATCCTGTCCGCTTCATCCAATACAAAATATTCTACGCTATTTAGTTTTACAAATCCTTGATTCATCAGGTCAAGCAATCTGCCCGGTGTTGCAATAAGCACATCTACTCCATTTTGTAAAGCAGTAGTTTGTGGTTTTTGAGAAACGCCTCCGAAAACAAGAGCAGTCTTAAATCCAAGATTCTTGCCATATGCAATAAAATTTTCGTTGATCTGTAAGGCCAACTCACGTGTTGGTGCAAGGATAAGCGCTTTGATCACCGGCTTATTTGCGGGCTTTCTAAACCTGTTTATTAATTGAAGAATAGGTAATGCGAAAGCCGCAGTTTTTCCTGTTCCTGTTTGTGCACATCCAAAAATATCTCTGCCTTCTAATACATAAGGGATAGCTTGTTCCTGGATAGGCGTTGGTTGTAAATAGTTTTGTTTTTTTAGAGCCTCCAATAGAGGATCAATTAATTGTAATTCTGAAAATGTCATACTTAAGGTGGGTTCTAAAAATTCACTTTTAGAGATTTGACTAAAAATCGGAGAA
>CAZQIC010000238.1:0-2644 GCA_964593555.1 uncultured Bacteroidia bacterium
GCAACGTAAGGTTTCATTGTTCGTCCGTTGGACGCAACGAAACCTTAGCTGTTTATAAGCTGGCCTTCTGTCCACTGTGTCTGCAAACCACTGTCAATAGTGCATTTCAAAGACTTTGTCGTGTCGAGTTGTGCGGTTGCGTATTTTTCATTTTCAGAAGGGAAGGAGATTTTTTTTAATTCAATTTTTTCTGGGTGGGAAAGGTGGAAGCTCTTTTGCAAGCTTTGGTCTGTGCTTGGGCTTGTGCGGCTTGCAAATGTGCTTACACCTGTGCGATGGCTTTTCCTATTTCTCATTTGTCCAAAATTCTGCTAATAGTTCTGCTTGGTCTAAAACCTTTGTTACTGAAATATTGTATTCTCCTGTCTCTGGGTCGTCTGGTGGATATTTGTATTTACGCAAAATACGTTTTACCAATACTCTCAATTTTGCTTGAACACTTTCTTTTAATTGCCAGTCAATACTTGTATTTCGTCTTACGCTGTCAACTAATTCGTGAGCAATGGCTTTTAAAATGTCGTCACCTAAAATTGTTTCTGCTCTTGGATTGTCTGCAAGTGCATCATAAAAAGCTAACTCGTCCACACGAAGATTTAATTTTTCTCCACGTTGGTCGGCTGCACGAATTTCTTTAGCAAGTTTTATCAATTCTTCAATTACGGCTGCTGCTTCAATCAGTCCGCTTTGATATCGTTTAACTGCTTGTGCCAACATTTCAGAAAACTTTTTGCTTTGTATTAAATTGGTCTTAGAACGATTTTTGATTTCATTGTTCAGTAAACGTTTCAATAATTCAAGTGCCAAATTCTTTCTTGGCATTCCTTGAATTTCTGCCATAAACTCGTCTGAAAGAATTGAAATATCGGGCTTCTTAATTCCTGCGGCTTCAAATACATCAATCACTTCTTTTGAAACAATGGCATCGTTCACAATTTGTCTGATTGCTGTCTCAATTTCTTCGTTGGTTTGCTTTTTCTGCGTTTCATCAAACTTTGCAAACCTTGCTTTGATTGCTTGAAAGAAAGCCAAATCATCTCTTATCTCAAATGCTTTTGGATGCGGAACGGAAATGGCAAATGCCTTGGATAAATTGGTAACGTGTTCTTTAAATCGCTGTTTGCCATTTCTTCCATCTTCGTCTTTCAATTCCAATAAATGGTTGGCTGCATCTAAAATGAAATTCAGTTTTAGTCTTGGGTCAAGTTCAAAATATTTTCTGAAATCAAATGAGCCAAACATATCAGCAACCAATTCATACAGCTCAATCATTTTAGCAACGGCTTCTTCTTGGTCGAAAGCTAATTTTCCTTTGCCTTGGTTTTCTGTATAAATCGCTAATGCTTTTTTCAAGTCTTGTGCAATGCCGATGTAGTCAACAACAAGTCCACCGTCTTTGTCGCCAAATACACGATTAACCCTTGCAATGGCTTGCATTAGGTTATGGCCGTTCATTGGCTTGTCAATGTAAAGTGTATGCAAACACGGAGCATCAAAACCAGTCAGCCACATATCACGAACAATGACCAATTTCAATTCGTCTTTCGGGTCTTTCAATCTGTCGCCAATGGCTTTTCTTCTTGGTTTGTTTCTGATGTGTTCTTGCCAGTCCAAAGGGTCGGAAGCTGAACCTGTCATTATCACTTTTATTTTTCCTTTGTCGTCTGTTGCATCATACCAATGCGGTTTTAGTTTGATGATTTCATTTTGAAGTTCCACACAAATTCTGCGGCTCATACACACAATCATTCCTTTTCCGTCTGCTGCTGAAATGCGTTGCTCAAAATGCGTTACAATGTCTAATGCAATTTGTTTTAAACGCTGAACGCTACCTACAACGGCTTCTTTACTTGCCCATTTTGCAAAGCGTTTTTGCTTTTCGGTCAGTTCATCGTTTTCGGTAACTTCTTCTACTCGCTGGTCTAATATTTTTTGGTCACTGTCGCTTAAATCAATTTTTGCCAAACGGCTTTCGTAATAAATACGAACTGTTGCACCATCTAAAACAGCTTGTTGAATATCATAAACATCAATATAATTTCCGAAAACTGCTTGTGTGTTTCTATCTTCTTTTTCAATTGGTGTTCCTGTAAAACCAATGAATGAAGCATTAGGCAAAGCATCCCGCATATTTTTGGCGAAGCCATCAATAAAATCGTATTGGCTGCGGTGTGCTTCATCTGCAATTACCACAATGTTTCTGCGATTGCTCAGTTCAGGATATTTTGCTCCTTGTGTTTCGGGTAAAAATTTTTGAATGGTTGTGAAAATTACACCGCCCGAAGCAACTGAAAGTTTATTTTTTAAATCTTCTCGGTTTTCTGCTTGTTTTGGTTTTTGCCTAATGAGTTTTTCGCAATTACCAAAGGTTTCAAAAAGCTGTTGGTCTAAATCATTTCGGTCGGTTAAAACCAAAATGGTTGGGTTGTTCATTTCTTCGGCTAAAACGAGTTTGCCTGTATAAAAAACCATACTCAAACTTTTGCCACTGCCTTGTGTATGCCAAACCACACCTGCACGTTGGTCGCCTTTTGGTTGGTCTTTTACGGATGGTAAACCAAAATTACTTGGCGGTTCGTTGGCAATATTTTGAGGTGGTGAAGATGCTCTTATTGTGCTTTCAATGGCTTTGTTTACGGCATAGTAT
>CAZQIC010000239.1:0-2191 GCA_964593555.1 uncultured Bacteroidia bacterium
GTCTTAGATTTACCAAAATATTCAAAATATACTCAAAATGACTAAAGAAGAAATTAACCAAATCGCAACCGTGAAGGACTTAGAGGCTTTCCACCAAAGAATTGTCAATGATGTTAAGGGACTACTATTTGACAAGAAAAATCCACAAAAGGAGTTTTATACTCCAAAAGAATTTAGTCATATCACAGGGCTTAAATACAGTACGGTTGTTTATCGTTGTAAGGTCGGTAAACTCAAAGCAAGACAGGATAGCCCTAATTGTTCATGGCAAATCTATTCTTCGGAAATAGAACGTTTTAAAGATGAAGCAAACGAGAATGTTGCTTAAAAATCCCGAAACGACTAATAATGGTCTTTGTTTGACCAAAGAAAATAATTTAACAATGGATAAAGGAATTTTTCTCACAGTAAAAGATTTGATGCGTTTAACCGGAAGCGATAACGAAGCAAGTGCCGGACGTATGCACCGGACAATTCGTGATTCTATTGCACAGGATAAACGCAAACTTACTATTAAAGAATACTGCCAGTATGAAAGACTGGATTTTAAAGAGATTTGGATTTTTCTACGAGAAGGGAAATACGTAAACCAATAATTACGGATGCCAGTAACAAATGAGTACGATAGGATTAATTCTTCTTTTGAACGTGCAGTTATAAAGATGCAGGAAAGTCTGCAATACCTTGCAGATAATGGCAAAGTAAGCGATAAGTTTATTGCAATTCAAAACCTCATTATTAAAAATCTGATTAACTACCAAGAACAAACTGAAATGTATATCTCTACTCTTGAAATGGAAAACATGCAGCTTGCAAATGGTAGAATAAAAGAAATTGAAAAACTGAAAAGCATAAAAGAATCTTTCGAGGCTCTTTGTATTATTCACGGCATAATGGATTTTCCAATATGGATGAACAGGGGCAACAGGTATCTTGTTAATGAAGCCGTTGAACTTTATAGAGAAAACATGATTACACTACCATACTCATTGAGAGAGTGGATAGACCGCTTACCCGATGCGGAACGAGAGGCAATACAAAATATCCTATTCCAAAATTTTGATAAGAGACTACAAACATTTAGAAAATAAATTTCCATGTTAAAACACAAAGAAATTAAAAAGAAAAAAGAGGGTGAAGAAGGCAAAGCCAAACAACACAATCTTTTAGAAATAAAGGATTACCTTGATTTTAAATATGAATTTAGAAGAAATGAATTGACGTTAGAAATTGAAGTACGTGTAATTAATAAAGAACATTTTATTTTACTGGATGAAGCATTTGTAAATTCCATTTGGATTGATTTACAAATTGACGGTTATAAATGTTCTGATACTACTCTACTGAAGATCCTCAATTCAAAACTTACGCAAGAATATAATCCACTCAAAAAATATTTTGAAATACTACCTCAGTATGACGGCACAACAGACTACATAGGTCAATTAGCTGCAACAATAGACATTGCGGATATTTCAGTTAATAAAATTAAGTTGCAGGAATTGTGGCGACCATATTTAGAAAAATGGTTAGTAGCAAGTGCAGCAACCGCCACAGGGAAAGGCATTAATCATTTATGTTTAGTATTGGTCGGTGGTCAGGGCAAAGGTAAAACCACTTGGTTAAATAAACTCTGCCCGGAAAGCATGAAAGAATTTTTAATTTGTTCACATATAAACCCCTCTCTTACCGACCAGAATACAGCAAACTTTTTAGCTGAAAAATGGTTTGTAAATATTGATGACCAATTGGAAACAATTTTTGGAAAAGATTTTAATTCCATGAAAGCTATTATAACCGCACCGTTTGTTACCAATCGTAAAACGTGGCATCGCTTTACCCGAAAACGTCAAAGGGTTTGTAGCTTCATGGCAAGTGTGAATAGCCCTAAGTTTCTTACCGATATTGAAAACCGCAGATACCTTGTTTTTACTACCGATGAAATTAATTTTCACCATAAAATTAAAATGGAAAATGTTTGGTCTCAAGCTCTGCACCTATTAGAAAATGGATATAGTTATTGGTTCACACAGGAAGACATGAAACAATTGAATCAAATAAATGAAATTTACAGACAGGTTCCACCGGAGGAAGAATGGTTAATGAAAATGTACGAACCATGCGAGCCGACTAATCCACAAGCAAAATTCTTAATGCCTTCCGAAATACTCACTAAATTAAACTTATGGTC
>CAZQIC010000239.1:2201-2635 GCA_964593555.1 uncultured Bacteroidia bacterium
CCCAAATGCTCACCAAACTCAATGCCTTTTCAGGCATGAAATTATCTATTAGAAGGCTCTCTGCCGGTATGGAAAATTTAAAGTATGGAAATCCTATCTCCAAAAGGATTAACGGCAGCCCAAGAAAAGTGTATCCGGTTATTGAGCGTTCAGATATTGACGAAGACAATTACCAACAAGAAATTAAAAAAGAATTTAAACCGAAAGTAGTCGAGGCAGACCCATTCTAAACAGTTAGCTTTTATTTCCCTTCAAATGTAGTAGCACAATTACCCCAAGCTACTACATTTTTCATTTTCGCTACTACACATTCCATTTTTCTGACAACTGACCTAAAACCCTTACTACGTATTGGTTTTATATTTTTTTGTTCGCTTAAAATCAGGTTAATTTATTTCAATTCTACTACAACTACTACACTACTACTATAAGAT
>CAZQIC010000240.1:0-2633 GCA_964593555.1 uncultured Bacteroidia bacterium
GATATGAATAAATTCAGGTAATATTTAAAAACTACCTCTCACCTATCTGCTGTCTCCACATTGCATAGTATAACCCTTTCGTAGCAAGCAGATCGTCGTGCTTACCCGATTCAATAATATGACCTTTTTCAAGCACATATATTTTATCTGCATGCATAATTGTAGATAACCTATGAGCCACCATCACTGTTAAGTGTTGACCTTTAGAAGAAAGCGCACGAATAGTTTTGCTGATCTCTTCTTCCGTAATAGAATCAAGCGATGATGTTGCTTCATCAAAAACCAATAGAGATGGTTTACGCAACAAAGCTCTCGCAATTGACAATCTTTGCTTTTCGCCTCCTGAAACTTTTACTCCGCCCTCTCCTATCACTGTATCCAAACCTTTGTCAGCCCTGGCTAATAAACTATTACAGGCAGACTTATTTAATACGTCCATACATTCTGCATCAGTAGCACCGGGTGCAACGAACAATAAATTTTCTCGGATAGAGCCGGAAAAAAGTTGTGTGTCCTGGGTTACAAACCCTATTTGTTCTCTAAACTGATCAAGATCTACTTTGTTGCTCTCGATATCATTGTAATACAACCGCCCTTCTTGCGGATTATACAATCCCACTAACAATTTGATCAATGTTGACTTTCCGGAACCCGATGGACCAACAAACGCAACGGTTTCACCAGCACTTATTCCAAAGGATACATTGTCAATTGCCTTACCATTTGCAGTTAAGTGTTTAAAACTAACCTGATCAAATTTTAATGAATGAATATCCTGGATCGAAACAGGACTAACAGGCTTAGGATCTTTTGGTGTATCCAAAATTGCTTTAAAATTATCCAGGGAAACTTCAGCCTCACGATAAACCATTATTATATTACCCAATTCCTGCAGCGGTCCGAAAATAAAGAAGGAATAAATTTGTAAAGCAAAAAGATTTCCCGGTGTGAGTATACCACCAAAAATTAAATACAGTAACAAAAACAATATACAACTGCGCAACGCATTTACAAAAGTTCCCTGAATAAAACTGATACTGCGTATATACCGTACTTTTTTAAGTTCTAATCCAAGAATTTTTATGGTGGTATTATTCAAACGTTCGATCTCCTGATCGGCTAAGCCAAGACTTTTCACCAATTCTATATTACGTAGCGATTCTGTTGTAGAGCCCGCTAATGCTGTTGTTTCTCCTACTATTTTTTTCTGGATAATTTTAATCCGTTTACTAAGCGCGGAAGTCACAAAGCCCAATATTGGAATAGCTGCAAAATAAACCACAGCAATTAACCAATGTATACTTATAGCATATACCATAACAAACACAACACCCACCAATGATGTATAGAGAATACTAATGAATGACATGATTAATTTCTCCACATCAGTGCGAACCTTTTGCAGTTTGCCTAATGTTTCACCGCTTCTTTGATCCTCAAATACCTGGTAAGGTAATTCCAACGAATGTTTTAATCCATCAGAATAAATTTGTGCGCCTAATCTTTGAATGATAACATTTACATAATAATCCTGGAAATTTTTCGCAATACGTGATACCATTGCAAATCCCATAGACAGCAGGATAAGCAAACCAACACCTTTGATAAAATTATCTTTGGAGTATTCGGAAAACCTCATTGCGTAATCATCAACAATATGTTTGAAAACAAGAGGGTCGAGCAAAGAAAATACCTGGTTTATTGTCGCTAAAACTAGCGCCAGCACAACCAAATGCGAATATTTCTTTAAGTAATTACCTAACAATTTCATGCAGACGCGAAGTTACGGGTTCTTTTGTGAATTATTTTCGTGTGTTTTTTTATTAATTTAATCGATTGTTTTATATTAGCCGTCGATAATTTTAACCATTTGTATGACCGAGGAGTTAGTTACTATTGAAAACAGAGCTTCTGTTATTTCTGTTATTGAAAACGAAATAATTAATGTATTTATTAAACCCGATCTGGAATTTGAAATTCCCGACGTAGATGATATAAATAAAGGAATTCAAAAATTAGGTAACGGGAATAAAGCTCTTATTCTGGTTGATGTTAGTGAAAATACAACGGGGAATAGCGAGGTAAGAGAATATGGTTCCAAAAACGGATCAAATAAATATTCAATTGCAACCGCTTTTCTTACCCACTCGCTTGCACAAAAAATTGTAGTAAATCCCGCATGTTCACCGATAAAAAAGAGGCTGTCAGATGGTTAAAAAAAATCAGTCAATAAAATTTTACTAGTGACCTCTAATCAACCCACACAATTACCTTGAATCTCCGTCAAGTAAATTCCCAAGACCACCTAAAATACTACCTTCCTCTTTTCTTGCGCCTGTACCATAAGACAAGATTCTTCCTGCAAGCCTGCTTATAGGAAGAGATTGTATCCACACTTTTCCCGGACCACTAAGCGTAGCATAAAACAAACCTTCACCACCAAAAATTGTATTTTTAATTCCGCCCACAAACTGAATATCATATTGTACATCTTTTGTAAATGCGACAATACAACCGGTATCAATTTTAAGTGTTTCTCTTTCTTTTAATTCTTTTTCAATAACATGTCCGCCGGAATGAACAAAAGCCATTCCATCTCCTTCAAGTTTTTGCATGACAAAACCTTCACCACC